>NZ_JAYGII010000018.1:0-61400 GCF_034931365.1 Natronospira elongata | reverse complement strand
CGGGCAGGCAGGCCGTTGCCGAAGCGCAGCAGCCCGCTGTGGAAGAGCTGCCGGGCCTGCGGCAGCGACAGGCTGGGATACAGTCGGCTGGCGGCAATGCCCAACAGGGCCTGGCCGGGAATGTAATCCAGGGTTTCATGCCCCCCGGTGGTGGCATTCCGCTGGCTCAGGACCACGTCATCCAGCAAGGTGATTTTCAGTGCCTGTCGATTCATGCCGCCGCCTCCCGGTCTGCGTCGAGTGAGAGCACCACGCGGCCGAGCCCCCGGCTGCGCCAGCCCCCCACGGCCGTGATCAGTGGCAGGACCTGTTCGATCAGCGCCTGCCAGTCCTGCGGGACTGCCCCCTGCTCCGGCAGGGTCTGGATCACGGCCTGAAGCTGCATGGGCACGACGACCTCAATACCACGCAGCGAGTGGTCCCTGGCGGTGCCGGTCTTGCCATCAATGGCGGTGCTGTAGAGCGTGCGGAACAGATGTGGCCGCAGGCCCTGGCCTTCCGGCCCTGCCAGCCAGGCCCGCTCGGCCTCCGGCAGGCGGGCATCGCTCACCCGCAGGCAGCCCGTCGCCGGGCCGGTGGCGGGCTGGTCAGCCTTGTCTTCCTCGGTGCGACGACCGAACAGCCGAGCCGCCATATCAGGCTCGCACCAGCCATAGTCCCCGGCCTGGGCCACGGCATCTCTCAACAGCCCCTTGAGCTGGCGACCGGGGATGGCGGGCAGGCCGTCACTGGCCCGCCAGGCCGCGGCATCGGCATAGGCGCCCATGCCCTCCCCCGCGCCGGGGTGCCAGTAATGGCGAATATCCAGATTCAGAATCATCTTTTCCATCTCAGCTGGCCTCCCTGCTTGTCTGATCCTGACTGGCCTGACTCAGGATGGCCGAGTCGATCTTTTTCCGGCGCTTGTCATCGAGCTGGTTTTCCATGGCGGTGAGCGCCATCAGGTCACCGAAGGGGGCATGGCAAATACCCTGTTCATCCGCTTCGCTGAAGGGCAGTTCGTCCGGGCGGATCGACTGCTGCCCCAACAACGGTTCAAGCGAATCCTTGAGCGGCTTCAACAGGTCGATGCCGTCCTGCTGGCGGTCTGCGAGAATCCGGTGCCAGCGGGCATAACGCACCATGGCCTGGCTGCGGTCCAGTGTCAGGAGGGTCATCAGCTCCCGGGCCGGGCCCTTGGCCATGTGGCCATGCTCGAACAGGGCCTGCAAATCGAGCAGCTTCTCCAGTGCTGGCAGACCGGGCTGGTCCGCATGGATGGCATAGCTGCCGAGCGTCTGGCGGTAGCGGATGCCGCCCTCTTCTGTTTCCAGCTCCTGTGCCACCAGGGCCTGATAATCATCCAGCAACGAGCCGCCAACCCGATAGAAGGCAAGCGCGGAAGGTGGATTGTCCCTGTCGATGGCCTTGGTCTGCTGCTTGACGGCCTTGACCACGGATTCGGCCAGTTCAACTGCCTGACCAAAGGGCTGGTTGGCGCGCAGATAGACAATACCCGCGGCCGCGGTCAGCCCCTTGTTCAAGCCCTTGATGAGCTTCTTGAGTTTGGAGAACTGCTTTTCGCTGGCCTTCTCGAACTCGGCAAGGAAGCAGCGGGTGAAATCAATGGCGAGATCCGCACGCACGATGACGGTCAGGTCATCGCCGCCCAGCACCACAGGCCGGGCCGGCATGCAGGATCCCGGTGGACGCTCCTCGACCAGGGTTTTCTTGACGGCCCGCTGGGTGGCCTGCTCGGTTGCCTCGGAAATCGCCCGGGACAGGCTGGAGAATACCTTGAGGAATTGATCCGGGTTGTTCCTGACCGCCTCCCCGGCCTTCATCAACAATTGACCAAAGCCATTGCCATCGGCATGGATCACCGCAATGCGGTGCTGATCCCGGTTTTTCCATTCCTCACGATTGTCCCGTTTTGCCGGATCTTTCGGTCGGCGGGTGAATGGCAGAACGCGGGCATCATCACTCTTGCGTTCCGGCTCCAGCAGAATGGGCCAGTCGCTGGCCTCACTGTCGCTGCCGGCGAAACGGCGAATGAGGCTGCTGAGACTGTCCTGCTCAGCCGCCTCGTGCTTGATTTGAGTGGCCGCATCGACGGGCTCGCGCCGGCCATGTTTCTTTATGCTGTCCACGGCGGGGCGACCGGTGCGCTGAGTGCGCTCGGCCAGTGGCGAGCCCAGCGGCAGATCCATGACCGGTGAGGGATCCGCGCCGCTCATGTTCCGCCGGGCGGCCAGGTAGGCTTCGTAGGCGGATTCAGGATGTTCCGCCCGGGCCGTGCGGAAGTTCAGCCCCGGCAGGCGGTGGATGACCACCGTGGGCCAGAGCGCCGCGAACTGATCCATGCCTTCACGGTTTTGAGAAAAGGCATAGAAGGCACCGCCAGCACGGCGGGAGAAATAGATCTTGCCGTCTTGCTGGACATTGTCCGGGTCACCAATCTCCAGACCCAGCGACTCCAGTGCGGTTTCCAGTGGTCCACTGGTGAGATCATCCAGCAGCTCACTGCCACCGACCAGATCCCGCAGACGGCCGGTTTCAGTGAGCCAGGCCTGAATGGACTTGGCTTCGAAAAGATAGGCGTACCAGGTCATTGTTCATCCTTGCGTTATTGCTTAGGAAAATCAGATCCGCCAATGAATCTCGATATTGTCTGGCTCGATTGGCAAATGCATCTCAGCCGGGCGCCCCTCGGATACTGGAAGGAAGAGAGTTGCCAGACCGACGAGATTGCTTTGAATTTCCGAGCGCATACGGGAGAAATCTGAATAACTCGCTTCAATGAAGCTATCGAGATTCTTTCCTGCAGCAGCATCCTCAAGCCGCTTCTTGAAACTAGCCAGGATCTTTCTACTGTCCAGCTCGGCCTTCTCCAGGACATTGAGGATTTCACGTGCAGTTGGCTGGGGATCAGTTGCAAGGCAGACAGGATCCGCATCCACCTGAGCGCGCTCTGCTATCCAGGTATACAGAACAAGATGCTTCAGGCTTTTGAACGAAAAACGGGTATCGTTGCACTCAATGACATTGGTAGGCCTGTCATAGGGATCCAGCGTGATGCTCAGCCGCACCGGCTTGTCGGCACTGCGGATCTGATTGACGACCCGGGCATAACTGATTGGTTTATCGACGCTGGTCAGCTTTTCGATCACATGGGGATGGCTTTCCCGCAGCGGCACGAACGGGACTGGCGCGAGCGTTATATCGGCATCGTCAGTGGAATACTCCCTGCCCTTTTCGTCTTCGAAGGTGAAGGGTTCCTTGGGCTTGAAAAAGAAATCCGAACGAAATTCGAAAGGCGGATTGACGATCACATGCGACATCTCGTCATGGCTTCTGCCAAGGCAGGACATGGCGTTTGCCAGATGCACGCTCATGGTCTTTCGGCCGCCCGACACCGAAGCGTGAATGACGCTGTTCTCGTCGCCGGCCAGCTCACGAATCACATCCATGACGTGATCTGCGAAGCCTTCGTTGTCCTCGGCAGTCACGACATCCGGAATCTGATTGCCATCGCCATCCTTGAAGACATGGACGACCAGACGGGGCGGTGATTCGTCAGGTGCGTATTGCTGATAGAGGGCTTCGAGATGGTTTCCCGACCCCGTGAATGCGTCCTCTACATACGGCGCACCATCACCTGTCGTGATGCAGTGGACTTCTTCAGGCAGAAAGGCAGGCTCCCGAAGCAGCAACTCCTGAAGCGTTTCGGTGACAACCTGAGGCGACATCCCGGTGGCGCATACCAGGACGGGTTTGCGATTGGACATGAGTCCCCCTTTAAGAATTGATTCCTTTCCCCGAAAAGCACACTACCGAAGCGAAATTGATCTGTCGAGATTCGACGTAAGCTCGACACGAAATGGCCTGTCCGGCCCACGATTTGCAGTCTAGCGGGGGCGGCGGGGGTTGGCAGAGCGTGCAAGATTGCAGTTTCAGGATTTTCTATGGGCAGGGGCTAGGATTGCCGACATGGAACAGATTGGGAGCTGATCATGGATTCCGTTTTCTTTGTCATTGCACTGCTGGCCGCCGCCTGGATCGCAACCTGCCTGGTGGGTAAGGGGCGAGATGCGGGTTCGCGCCGGCGGGCCCGGCCTGCGCCCCGGCAACCCCGAGCCCGGCATACTGCGGGTCCCGCGCAGGGGCAGAACGGCCGGCGGGGCGATGGCAAACCGGAGGTGAATGAAGGTCAGCGCCGGGCGGGCGAGGAAGCCGAGCGACGTTTTCGCCAGATGCTGCAAACGCATGCCGCGTCACTGCCGATCTCCGGTCATCTGGATACGGACAACATCGTGCTGCCCATGGGCGGGGGACGGGGCGAGTCCTTTCAGTTGGATCATGTGGTGCTGGTCAGGAACCGTTGCCTGGTGGTGGTGGAGATCAAGAACTGGGGCGGGGAGTTGCGCGTCAGCGATCGTCGAAAGTGGCGGCAGATCCGGGAGCACCGCAATGGACAGACCGAGTGCAAGAAACTGAACAACCCGATTGTGCAGGTGGAACGCAGTGCCCGGCTGTTCAATTGGCTGCTGGAACGGCACGGGCTGTCGGCGGCGCCGATTACCCGCGCGGTGGTGATCATGAACGACCGGACCCGCCTGACCGGCCTGGAGACACTTTCGCCCAAGACGCCGGTGTTTCAGGGCGAGGCGTTTTTGAACTACCTGCAGAAACTGGGTCGTGTGCTGCCGCCCCGGCCGGGGATCAACCGGGGGTTCTTCGATGGCGTTGTGACGGCACTGGAATCACATGCCCGACCGCACTGGAAGGATGAGCGCCGGGCCGCGTGAGCGCTACAAAGGGGGACTGACCATGGAATTCAGCAATCTTGGCATTTCGCTGGTCGTTGGCGGCCTGCTCCTGTTCCTGTACTGGTTGAATGAAGTCTGCACACCGGGCGAGGACAGTGACCATCGGCAATATCGGCCTCGCCGCAAGGAGTGGCCGGCGCGGCGTCGGCGCGATAGCGGGCGTGGCCGAAAATCAGCCCATGATTGGCAGCAAGAGGCCGGCGAGGTGGGCGAGCGGATGTTTTGCGAGTACCTGCAGAGAAATCAGGCGCGGCTGCCGCTGGCCGGTCATCTGGAAACCGACAGCCTGGCCATCAATGTGCGCCAGGAGCCGAATTTCTTCCAGATAGACAATCTGCTGGCAATCCCCAACCGCTGCCTGATCGTGGTCGAAGTGAAGAACTGGACCGGCGATCTGCATGTGTCGGAGGTGGGTGACTGGCTTCAGGTGAAGCGGGACCGGTATGGCAATCACCATGAACGCTTCCTTTCCAACCCGATCACCCAGGTGCGGCGGACCACTCGGCTGTTCCGTTATCTGCTTGAGCGCAATGGCCTGACTGCCGCGCCCGTGGGTCGCCTGGTGGTGCTGGTCAACCCCAATGCCCGTCTGGTGGGCCGGGAACGGCTGAGCAGCAGCACGAAGGTGCTGACCCTGGACGAGGTGGGTGATTTTCTTGAGCGGGTGCCTGCGATTCAGCCCTATCGCTCGGGCATGAATCAGCGATTCTTCGCCGGGATCGAACAGGCGCTGGAGAACAGTGCGCGACCGTATCCGGCATCTGGGTACTAGGCTCTGGGGCACAACGTGGAGAAAACAGGGGGCGGGGGTTCGAAAAGTCCGTCTACGGCCAAACAAAAAACCCGCCACAAGGGCGGGTTTTTTGTTTGGCGGGGCTGGGAGGATTCGAACCCCCGACCTTTCGGTTCGTAGCCGAACGCTCTATCCAACTGAGCTACAGCCCCTCAACTTGTTGCCGAAGGCCCGGATACTGGCCGTTCGGGAAGCGCGGCATTATGCGGAAATCGCGCTCTTTAGTCAATGTCGAACCCTCTGTCGGGTTCGAATCAGGGCTTCGTCTGCCCTGGTCAGCCACTGCCTGCCTGGTGGCCTTAGCTTGATCTGGCGGAGAGGGAGGGATTGCTCGGCCCATCCGTGGGCCTCGGCCTCCGCTTCCGCTCCGGCGCTTTCGCCGCCGGCGAAAGCCCAAATGCGTTCCCGACGCATTTGTCGAACCCTCTGTCGGGTTCGAATCAGGGCTTCGAATTACAAGGTCAGCCACCGAATGCATGGTGCTGATACTGCCAATCTGGCGGAGAGGGAGGGATTCGAACCCTCGGAGCCCGTTAGGACTCACTCCCTTAGCAGGGGAGCGCTTTCGACCACTCAGCCACCTCTCCGGGGTGTTTCGTCGTGTCGAAACAAGGCGAGCATGATACCGGTTGCGGGTGGGTATCGTAAAGTGCGGGCCGACATCCGGTGTGGATGCGGCCCGTTTTCTGCACTCAATCAACCTCGAAACCTGGGGTCGGTATTCAGCGGTCTTCGCTGTCGGCGCCTTCGCTCTCCTGGCGGATGCGCTCGTAGATCTCTTCACGGTGGACGGCGACGTCCTTGGGGGCGTTGACACCGATGCGTACCTGGTTGCCCTTGACGCCCAGTACAGTGACGGTGACGTTGTCACCAATCATCACGGTTTCACCCACTCGCCGGGTCAGAATCAGCATGTCATTCTCCTGGAATATCCCTGGTGCACTCAATCAATGGTCGTTTGTGCGCGTCCGACGCTCTGGCGCCTTACCCGAGAGTCGGGTCCTGACTCCCTGCGCACTGACGGGCCGGTTTAATGACCGGTCTTGAAGTTAAGTGTAAACGCCTCGGCCAAGCCGGGGCGCTCATGATTAAACAGGATTTGGCGGGATATTGCCAGCGCCCTGGCTTCCGGGCAATACCCGCCGCTTCCCGTCATTTCTACGACCGCAGTCGTGAAAATGCCGTCAATTTGACGGAATAAGCTTGTCAATCAGGCGGAAAGCTGCCCTCGTACCCAGTCCGCCACCGAGGCCAGGGCCTGGTCGAGTTTATCGGGCTCGGTCCCGCCGGCCTGGGCCATGTCCGGCCGGCCGCCGCCTTTTCCGCCTACCTGACCGGCGACGGCATTGACCAGATCCCCTGCCTTGAGACGCCTGGTTTCGGCCTTAGTGACACCGGCGGCCAGACGAACCTTGCCGTCCTCGACCGTGGCCAGGACCACCGCCGCGCTGCCCAGCTTGTTCTTGAGCTGGTCCACCGCGTCCCGCAGGGCCTTGGCGTCGGCGCCATCGAGACGCTCGGCCACGACCTTGATGCCGTCCACGTCGATGGCCTTACTGGTCAGGTCGTTGCCGGTGCCGCTGGCAAGCCTGCCGCGCAGCTGGGTGATTTCCTTCTCCAGCTTCTTCTGCTTGTCCAGCAGCTGGGAAACCCGTTCGGGGGCGTCTTCACGGTCGGCGCGCACCAGGCCGGCGATCCGGGCCAGGCGGGCATCGGCATCACGCATCCACTGGATGGCGCCGAAGCCGGTCACCGCCTCGATGCGACGCACCCCGGCGGCAATGCCGCCCTCGTAGGTGATGCGGAAGGCGCCGATGTCGCCGGTGCGGGCCACGTGAGTGCCCCCGCACAGTTCCATGGAGAAATCCCCGAAGCGCAGGGTCCGCACCTCGCTGGTGTAATGCTCCCCGGCCAGGTGCAGGGCGCCGGCCTTGACCGCCTCGTCGAAGGGCATGTGGCGCACTTCCGCGGCCACATTGGCCAGGATCTGCTCATTGACCCGGTCCTCGATGGCGGTCAGCTGTTCGTCGCTCACCGGCTCCGGGTGGGAGAAATCGAAACGCAGGCGGTCCGGTGCCACCAGCGAGCCCTTCTGGGCGATGTGGTCGCCGAGGACCTCGCGCAGGGCGGCGTTGAGCAGGTGGGTGGCCGAGTGATTGCGGACGATGGCGGCACGACGCCGCTCATCGATGCGGGCCTCGACCTTGTCGCCCACCTTGAGTTGTCCGCTTTTCAGGGTGCCGATATGGGCATGGGCGGCGGCGCCCTGCTTCTGGGTATCTTCGACCCGGAACTGGCCGGCATTGGACTCGATCACGCCGCTATCGCCCATCTGGCCGCCGCCTTCGGCATAGAAGGGGGTGGCGTCGAGCACGACCACGCCGCTCTCCCCGGCGCCGATCCCATTCACGGGGTCGCCGTCCCTGAAGATATGGGTGATGGTGGCGGCATGACCGGTCTGCTCGTAGCCGGTGAACTCGGTTTCCACGTCCAGGTCCGGAGCGGCGGCCTGGCCGCTGCCGAACTGGCTGGCGGCGCGGGCCCGTTCCCGCTGGGCCTTCATGGCCGCCTCGAAACCGGCCTGGTCCACCTTCAGCTCCCGCTCGCGGGCGATGTCGGCGGTCAGATCCACCGGGAAGCCGTAGGTGTCATATAGCTTGAACACGGTCTCGCCCGGAATGGTGTCGCCGTCGAGATCGGCGATGACCTCGTCAAGGAGCTTCATGCCCTGCGCCACGGTCTCGGAGAATCGCTCCTCCTCCCGCCGCAGGGCCCGGACAACCTCATCTGCCTTGCGCTTCAGTTCCGGGAAGGCCTCGCCCATCTCGGCCACCAGGGTGGGCACCAGCTTGTGGAAGAAACTGTCCTGGGCGCCCAGCTTGTAGCCATGGCGCACCGCCCGGCGGATGATGCGGCGCAGGACGTATCCGCGGCCCTCGTTGGAGGGGATGACCCCATCCACGATCAGAAAGCTGCAGGCGCGAATGTGATCGGCGATGACCTTGAGCGAGGGGTGGTCCAGGTCTTGGCTGCCGCCCACCGCCTCGGCCGCCGCCCGGATCAGGCGCTGGAACAGGTCGGTGTCGTAATTGCTGTGGACACCCTGAAGCACGGCGGCGATCCGCTCCAGACCCATGCCGGTGTCCACGCAGGGCGCCGGCAGGGGTTTCATGTTGCCATCCGCGTCCCGGTCATACTGCATGAAGACCAGGTTCCAGATCTCCACATAGCGGTCGCCGTCTTCTTCCGGCGTGCCGGGGGGACCGCCGGCCACCTCCGGGCCGTGATCGTAGAAAATCTCGGAACAGGGCCCGCATGGCCCGGTGTCGCCCATGGACCAGAAATTGTCCGCCTCCCCGATGCGGGAGAAACGCTCGGGACTGACCCCGAGCTCCTTCAGCCAGATGTCGGCGGCTTCGTCGTCTTCCTCATAGACGGTGACCCAGAGCCGATCCTCCGCCAACCCCACTTCCTTTGTCAGGAAATCCCAGGCGTACTGGATGGCCTCGCGCTTGAAGTAGTCGCCGAAGCTGAAGTTGCCCAGCATCTCGAAGAAGGTATGGTGCCGGGCGGTGTAGCCCACATTTTCCAGGTCGTTGTGCTTGCCGCCGGCACGCACACAGCGCTGGGAAGTGGTGGCCCGGCTGTAATCACGCTTCTCCCGGCCCAGAAACACATCCTTGAACTGCACCATGCCCGCGTTGGTGAACAGCAGGGTGGGGTCGTTCTGCGGCACCAGCGGACTGGAAGGAACGATGGCATGGCCCCGCTCCCGGAAATAGTCCAGAAAGCGCTGACGCAATTCATTGGTGCTCAAGGTCTTCGATTTGTCGGTCATGGGCTGGGACATGGTCTCTCGACGTTGTTCAGGAGAAATCGGCGCAAACGATTATTATGCCTTGAGCCGGGGGTGGCTTGCGACCGGGTACGGAAAGATGGCCTCGCGCAAAGGCCGCCAAGGACGCGAAGAAAACATATTCTCGCGCGATCATTCTTTTCTCTTGGCGTCCTTGGCGCCCTTTGCGCGAGGCCATCTGTTCGAGGCAATTGATCCCAGTTCATTCCAGCCCGAGTTCAGCCGGGTCGACGTCGAGGGCGGTGCGGACGTGGTCGGCGGCGAAGCCGCGCTGGGCGAGGAAGCGGGCCTGGCGGGCCTTTTCTTCCAGCGCGGCGGGGCGTTCCTCGCCGAAACGGCGCTGGCGGACACTGGCGGCCAGGCGACTGAAATCGCAGTCGGCCTCGGCCAGGCCACGATCGATCAGGGCGCCATCCACGCCCCGCTGCATGAGTTCGGCGCGAATCTTGAGGGGTCCCGAGCCGCGGTCAATGCGGCTGCGGACAAAGTGCTCCACGAAACGAGATTCGTCCAGATAACCCAGCTCTTCCAGACGGGCAAGGACCGCTTCTCGGGTCTCGCTGCCATATCCCTTGCGGCTCAGGCGCTGGGCCAGTTCCTGGCGGGCATATTCCCGGCGTGAGAGGAGACGGACAGCGAAGGCCGTGGCCTTGTCGACACTATCCTGGCTGTCGTTGGGCTCGGCCATGAGAATCGGCAAACCGTGAGGGAATGACGAAAGGATGGGCCGGCTGCAATCAGCCGGCCCACTCGCTTATCAGGCTTCCGCCTGCTTTTCCTGTTCTTGGTCCTGCGACTCTTCCGCCTGTTTCTTCTGCGGCAGCAGCTTCTCGCGCAGGACCGTCTCGATCTCCTCGGCAATCTCAGGATTGTCCCGGAGGAACTGGCGGGCGTTGTCCTTGCCCTGCCCGATGCGATCGCCCTTGTAGCTGTACCAGGCACCGGCCTTGTCCACCAGGCCATGGGCCACGCCCAGATCGATGATCTCGCCGTGCCGGGAAATGCCCTGGCCGTAGAGGATTTCGAACTCGGCCTGCTTGAAGGGCGGGGCCACCTTGTTCTTGACCACCTTCACCCGGGTGTCGTTGCCGAGCACTTCGTCGCCCTTCTTGATGGCGCCAATGCGGCGAATGTCGAGGCGCACGGAAGAGTAGAACTTGAGGGCATTACCGCCGGTGGTCGTCTCGGGACTGCCGAACATGACGCCGATCTTCATGCGAATCTGGTTAATGAAGACCACCAGGGTGCCGGAGCGCTTGATGTTGGCGGTGAGCTTGCGCAGCGCCTGGGACATGAGGCGAGCCTGGAGCCCCACATGGGAGTCGCCCATCTCGCCTTCGATTTCGGCCTTGGGCGTGAGCGCGGCCACCGAGTCAACGATCACCACGTCCACCGCACCGGAGCGCACCAGCATGTCGGCGATTTCCAGGGCCTGTTCACCGGTGTCCGGCTGGGAAACCAGCAGATCGTCCAGGTTCACGCCCAGCTTTTCGGCGTATTCCGGGTCGAGGGCGTGCTCGGCATCGACAAATGCCGCCGTGCCGCCCTTGCGCTGGCATTCGGCGATAACGTGCAGGGTGAGGGTCGTCTTGCCCGATGATTCCGGACCGTAGATCTCGGCAATCCGGCCGCGCGGCAGGCCGCCCACGCCCAGGGCCACGTCCAGGCCCAGGGAGCCGGTGGATACAGCCGGAATATCCCGCATGTGGGCGCCATCGCCCATGCGCATCACGGAGCCCTTGCCGAATTGCTTCTCGATCTGGCCAAGGGCGGCGGCCAGCGCCTTTTTCCTGTTCTCGTCCATCAAAACCCCCATGAGCTTTTCCGCTGTCGGCCCCCGTTACACGGTCGGGGCCAGGGTGAGAGGTGATTCGGGGCAGCATTATCCCATTGCCCGGGCCGGCCCTGAAAGATCAAATCGCGCCCGTTCGGCGGATCATCCTGTCAGTACCGGCCGACAACCCCTGTCGGTCGGGCGAAGTGTACATCCATACAGTAGTCTTTGCCAGTCCCGGATCAATGGGAAGCGCGAATGAATTAATCAGAGGTTCCCTAATCAGAAGTGGCCAGGTCCCACTCCCGCACGACTTCGTACTCGGAATGCCGGCCTCCCAGCTCGGAGCGGACCAGCACGAAGCGGGTGACGGCCCAGCGGACGGGTTCGATTGAGGGTAATTCGGTGACCTGAGTGACCCCCCGGCCAATGGTGACGTGAGGACGCCAGGGCCGGCTGCGGAACTCAAAGCCCTCGCCGCCCAATTCGGTATTGAGATCGGCAAGCAGACCCAGCAGCGGGTCCGGCACATCCTGGCAGGCAAGCCATAGCACGCGAGTCTCGCTCCAGTGCCCGGCGTGATCCACCACCAGTTCGATATCCCGCTTGCGAACGCGGCCGGCGGCCCGTTCCGCCCGGCGCCAGTCATCGATATCCAGACTGCCGAGAAAACGCAAAGTAATGTGGAAATTTTCGGCCGGCACCGATTTGCCATCCACGGCGGCAGCCTGGACGCCTTCGGCCTGCCGGAACAGCGCCTGACGGGTCAATTCATCCGGCCAGAGCGCAAAAAACAGTCGTTCGGAACTCAATGGATCAACTCCCTTCTTCGAGCTGCGGGATGGATTCGATCAAGCCACGCAGCCCTTCGGCAACACTGGCCCGGCGAATGGCCTCACGGTCGCCGCTGAAATAATGTGTCCAGGCCTGACTGTCATTGCGATCCGCAAGACCGAAGCAGACCATGCCCACGGGTTTCTCATCACTGCCCCCATCCGGGCCGGCAACACCGCTCACGGCCAGGGCAAGTTCAGTGCCGGCCGCGCGGCGGGCACCGCGGGCCATGGCCGTGACCACCGCTTCGGACACCGCACCATGGCTTTCCAGCAATGTCGCCGAAACGCCCAGCATGTCCTGTTTGGCACTGTTCGAGTAGCTCACCCAGCCCCGTTCGAACCAGGCAGAACTGCCCGCCACATCAGTGAGACACTTGGCCAGCCAACCGCCGGTACAGGACTCAGCCAGGACAAGCCGCCAACCACAGGCAAGCAGACGCTGACCCAGGTTGTCCGCCAGGGTCCGCAGTTGCTGATCATCCGGAGCTTTGTACTGACTCATGGCGTTGGATAGTAACGGAAAGCGGCGCCGCTGGCGAAACTCTGCCAACTTTCGGGACCAAGCTTGCGACTCGGCCGCCTTCACAATACGATGCCCGGCCCGAAGCACGCCTTCGGAACCCGTGATTTCTTCCAGTCTTTCGGACCGCAGGACCAGGGCATGAGCGAAGACCGATTCGCCGGACATACCCCCATGATGCGCCAGTACCTGCAGGTAAAGGCGGACTATCCGGACATCCTGCTGTTCTACCGCATGGGCGATTTCTACGAGCTGTTCTTCGACGATGCGCGCCGCGCCGCCGAGCTGCTCGACATCACCCTGACCAAGCGCGGCGAATCCAAGGGCCAGCCCATCCCCATGGCCGGTGTGCCCTACCACTCGGCGGAGAGTTACCTGGCCCGCCTGGTCAGGCTCGGTGAATCGATCGCGATCTGCGAGCAGGTCGGTGACCCGGCCAAGAGCAAGGGCCCGGTGGAACGCAAGGTGGTGCGCATCATCACGCCGGGCACCGTCACCGACGAAGCCTTGCTGGAAGAAAGACGGGATAATCTCCTTTGCGCCTTGCATCAGGAAGAGGACAACTGGGGGCTGGCGGCCCTGGACCTGAGCAGCGGGCGATTCACCCTCCAGGAAGGCCAGGGCCGGGAGGGCTTGCTGGCCGAGCTGGAGCGGCTCAATCCAGCGGAACTGCTGCTGGATGAAGACCAGCGCGGCGATGCCGCCATCGGACGACGTCAGGGGATCAAGGCCCGCCCGCCCTGGCATTTCGATGCCGGTAACGGTCGCCAACTCCTGTGTGAGCAGTTGGCGGTGCGGGATCTGTCCGGATTCGACTGCGAGGACCGCCCCCTGGCGGTGGCGGCCGCCGGGGCGCTGATGATCTATGTGCGCGAGACCCAGCGCACTGCCCTGCCCCATATCCGAGGACTGAAGCTGGAGCGCCGGGACGAGAGCGTGATCATGGACGCCGCCACCCGGCGCAATCTGGAAATCGATCGCAGTCTCGGCGGCCGTGACCAGCACACCCTGGCCGGCGTCTTCGACCGCAGTGCCACCCCCATGGGCAGCCGTCTGCTACGCCGGTGGCTGCACCGCCCCCTGCGCGATCACGCTACCCTGCGCGGGCGCTATCAGGCCATCGACACCCTGCTGACCGGACAGCATCATCCGGGCCTTGCGGAGACCCTGCGCGGCATCGGTGACGTGGAAAGAATCCTGGCCCGGGTTGCGCTCTGCTCGGCCCGGCCCCGTGATCTATCCCGCCTGCGCGACAGTCTTGCCCGAGTCCCGGCCCTGCGTGAAGAACTTGCCAGACTGGACTCGCCCCTGCTCAAGCAACTGGCCGAGGACCTGGGCGACCCCATGCCCGTGGTCCGACTGCTGGAACTGGCCATCATCGACAACCCGCCGGTGGTCATCCGCGATGGCGGGGTCATCGCCGAGGGCTTCGACGAAGAGCTCGACGAGCTAAGGCGACTGTCGGGCAATGCCGACGGCTATCTTCAGGAACTGGAATCCCGGGAACGGCAACGCACCGGCATCAGCACCCTCAAGGTGGGCTACAACCGGGTCCATGGTTACTACATCGAGGTCAGCCGCGCCCAGTCCGATTCAGTCCCCACCGAATACCAGCGTCGCCAGACCCTCAAGGCCGCCGAGCGCTACATCACCCCGGAGCTGAAGTCCTTCGAGGACAAGGTACTCAGTGCCCGTGAGCGGGCCCTGGCCCGGGAAAAGGCCCTCTACGAACAGCTATTGCGGGATCTGCTGGATGAATTGGCGGACATGCAATCCACCGCCGCTGCCCTGGCTGAACTGGATGTGCTGACCTGTCTGGCGGAGCGGGCGGAAACCCTGAATCTGGTCATGCCCGAACTCAGCGACTCGCCGCGACTGGAGATTCGCAATGGCCGTCATCCGGTGGTGGAACAGGTAATCGAGGATGCCTTCGTCCCCAATGATCTCAATCTCGATGATGACCGCCGCCTGCTGGTCATCACCGGGCCCAACATGGGTGGCAAGTCCACCTATATGCGTCAGGTGGCGCTGATCACCATCCTTGCCCATGTGGGCAGCTTTGTCCCTGCGGACAAGGCCATGCTGGGGCCGGTCGACCGGATCTTTACCCGTATCGGTGCCTCCGACGACCTGGCCGGGGGCCAGTCCACCTTCATGGTGGAAATGAGCGAAACCGCCAATATCCTCAACAATGCCAGCGAACAGAGTCTGGTGCTGATGGACGAAATCGGGCGCGGCACCAGCACCTATGACGGGGTTTCCCTGGCGCGGGCAACGGCGGAATACATCGCCCGCGAGATCGGCGCCAGAACCCTGTTCGCCACCCACTACTTCGAACTCACGGAGCTGCCCGAGCAGCTGCCGGCCTGCGCCAATGTGCACCTGGACGCCACCGAACACGGCGACAAGCTGGTCTTCCTCCACCAGGTGCGCGAAGGCCCTGCCAACCAGAGCTATGGCCTGCAGGTGGCTGCCCTGGCCGGCGTGCCCGGCTCGGTCATCGAAGCTGCCCGCCGGCACCTGACGAAACTGGAGCAGGGCCAGGTCGCGGCCGGGCAGCCGCAGCTGGGGCTGTTTCAAGCGCCACCCAAAGGCAAACCGGAGAAGCAGGAAGCCCGGCACAATGAAGCCCCGGTCAACGAAACGGCCGAGCAGCTTCATGAGCAATTAAAGGCCATCAACCCGGATGAGCTGACACCGAAGCAGGCCCTGGACCGACTCTACGAGCTGCAAAAACTATTGGATGAATAAAAGACTGAGCAGCAGCAGGCCCGCCACCGTCCAGCTGAGGTTTCGGCGCACGGCCTGATACCAGCCGGCATAAGCCAGGCGCGCCGAGATGCGGTACTCATACAGCCACCACAGGACAAAACCGGCGATCAACAACATCAGCCCTGGACTGCTGGGCAGAAGCAGACTCAACCAGGCGAGCAAGGCCGGCAGTACCGCGGCAAGAAAATCACCTTTTCCCAGCCCTCTACCACCCGCCAAGCCCATGCCCCAATGGGTGGCACCGAGAAAGCTGAGAATGACGGCGCCATAGGCCAGTTGCCACTGAATGAAGAAACCCTCGCCCAAACCCACTGGCAACGTGATGCCTGCGGCCAACAGCAGCAGGCCCAGGGCCCCGGCGAGGAACGGCAACAGGCCGGCATAGGCCAATATCTCAACCCATCGCCTGGCATGGTTTACCTCCCCATAGGGCTGACCCTCATCGCGCTTGAGATAATCTTCAATGCCCCCGATGAACTGCCCCTCCACGAAGACCTGGGGCAGGGTCGTCTGCCCGGTCAGGGTCTTGAGATACTGGAAGCGTTCCCGCATGGCCGCATCAGCCATGCCCATGCGAATCTCGCGATAAGGTTCACCCCGTTGCTCGGCCGCCCGCTGCAACAGACCGGTCTCTGTCAGATTGGAGCAGAAGGCAACCACTCTGGCGCTCCTCGCTGCCTCCCGAATTGCTGACTCATGCTCTGCCTGATCATGCTCCGACATGCTGGATACTCCCGGTGGGCTGCATTGCATCAATCATCATGGGGTGAATGATAAAAGCGAGACTCGCGCAGAAAGTGAACAATCTGATCAGCCACCTGGCGGGACATGATCATGCTGGTATGGCTGACATCGAGCTGGATACGATCCCGGGCGCCATGGATATGGGTTTCACGCACGGCCACGGTGCCGTCATGGGGCTCGGGCAGATCACTCAGGGCAGTCCCCACGCCGATGCCCCGAGTGCCGGCGATAATGCCCAGCTCATTGTCCCAGGGCCATTCCGCTTCGTCTTCATGGAGCAGACCTTCCTGGCCACTGCGACCGAGGATCACTTCGCCCAGTCGGATCGATGCGGTGGCCCGGGCGGCCTGGCTGCCACGCACCGGGGAACCCATGAAGACAACCTTGCCATTGACCACCGGGCCGAAACGCTGGAACAGTCTCAGGGTCAGCAGACCGCCCAGGCTGTGGGCCACCAGGTGCACCCGAACATTGTCCACTTCCTCCAACCAGTCCCGCAGGCTTTCGGCGTTCTCGTCCAGACTACCCGCGAGGGTCCGATAGGAGAATCGCTCGGTCTCGTAACCGGCCTGGCTGACCCTTCGGCGCAGGAAATACAGTTCCATGCCTGTCATCCACAGGCCATGTATGAACACCACGGTTTCCGCCGGCCCCGGGCCGTCCTGCCTTGCCATTGATCGATCCTTGAAAGCTCAATTTGAGTTATGAAAGCTCTGACATACAGAGTGCCACAGGCGTGGGGGGATGGGGATGGTGTGTTCCTTGGTTCGGTGGGCTTCGATCACGGCAGCCCCCTTCGATGAGGGCAGTCCCTTTCGATGCTGGTGACGGGGGGTTCCGGTCTTGGCCGGTGGCTTCGATGGGATTAGGCCCTTTCGATGCCGGTGACAGAGACGCGTCCCGGCCTTGGGGCCGACAGGGCTTTCCAAGGACGCCGTGAATCCGTCCCTGGGGGCTCTGGGTTCGCCATCCTGGCTCACACAGCCTTGGAAAGCCCTGTCGGCCCCAAGGCCTACCTTTGGTGGGGGTCACCTGGGCCGTGCTTGCTGATGGCGTATTCTGATATCTGAGTAGATTGGCTTCGATTTGGCCGCTGAAATCGCGGATAAATCCGCTCCCACAGCGGCTTCGGCATAAGCTATAGGCACCGTGGGAGCGAATTTATTCGCGATCAAAAGCCTCCGGATGGCACCAAGGCATAAGCCTGAACCAAACCCTCCGTTAGCACGGCCCAGGTGGCCACCACCAAGAGTAGGCTTTGGTACTGGTGGGCTTGATCAGGGCTGTGTGAGGCGGGATGCCGAACCCAGAGCGTACAGGGATGTATCCAGGGCGTCCCTGATCAAGCCCAGCAGTACCAAAGCCGGAACGCACTCTGCCACCGACAACAAAAGGCACTCCCCCATCGAAGTCACCCGCAAGAACCACCGGGTATCGGACAAATGATGCTATCCCACCCGCATGGGCAGCACCTGCAGCAGGGCCCGGCGGTTGGTCCAGGAGCTGAGGGCATTGAGGGCGCGGTCAAAGGGAAGCCATTGCCAGCTGACATGCTCATCCGGGCGGAGCTGGATCGGTACACGGCCAGGCGCCTGCCAGCAGAAAACAGTTTCGTGATTCGTTTCAGTGCCAGGTGGAAAGCGGTCGCGCCAGGCCGGGTGGATCTCGAACTCGGCCGTCAGGCCGCAGTCCACCGGCGCCGGATCAGGATCCAGGCCGGTCTCTTCGCGCAGTTCACGGGCCGCCGCGGCATGAGCCGACTCACCCCATTCAAGACTGCCCGTCACTGATTGAAAGAAGGCCGCCGGCTTACGCCGCTCAAGCACTAGGACCTCGGCATCCGGGGTATAAACCAGCACCAGCACTGACTTCGGACGCTTGAAGGCACTCACCGGGAGAGTCCCTAGACTCGCCGCATGACCCGATCCATCAGGGACGTGGGCAGAATCCGGCGCAGAAAGGCCAGGGTATAAGCCGGGGTGGTGACATAGTACCGGGGCTTGGGACGCGGCGACTCGATGGCCTTGACCAGTCGGCGCAGGACGGCGGCCGGCGTGGAGGTGCCGGGCATCTTGTGATCCGGGTCCGCCGCCCGGCGTTCCATGCGGTCATATTGCTCGGCATGCACCGAGCCGCGCAGATTGATGAAGCGCTTGGCATTGGCCAGCGCACTGGCACGGAAGCGGGATTCCACCGGGCCGGGGTTGATGGTCACCACCCGAATGCCGCTGTCCGCCAGTTCCATGCGCAGGGTGTCGGTAAAGCCTTCCAGGGCGAACTTGCTGGCGTTGTAGCTTCCCAGCCAGGGCGCAGCCACCAGGCCGAGCATGGAACTGAGCATCACGATGCGGCCCTGACCATGCTCACGCATCATCGGTATCACCCGATTGGTCAATTCCATGGTGCCGAAGACATTCGCTTCGAACTGGGCGCGCATGGCGGCACGGGAAAGGTCTTCCACCGCACCGGGCAAAGCAAAGGCCCCGTTGTTCACCAGGGCATCGATCCGACCATCGGTGGCCTCCATGACCTGGTCCACGGCAACGGTGATCGACAGGGAATCGTTCAGATCCAGTTGCAGGGCCTCGAATCCGGCCCGCTCCAACCGATGGACGTCCAGGGTCCGCCGAGCGGTGGCAAACACTCGCCAACCACGATCCCTCAGCAGCTGCGCGGCCGCTTCGCCGATCCCGCTGGAACAGCCGGTGATCAGAGCGGTGCGCTGAGACTGCCCGTCTTCACGACGAACCATGGCCTGGCTTTTCTGCATGCCTGTCATCCCCCGGCATATTGTTGTTGACTGTGACAGGCGCATATTAACGCGTTCGGGCCTCGGAATCCGACCCCAAGGACCCGATTCCCGGACATTGGCGGCGGCAGAGGCTATAATCCCGCGCTGGCGGGGCCGGATACCGCGACCGCATCGAGGGCGCCCGTGGGCTTGGAATCGAAATATCTGACCCCAGATTTTTGCCTGGCACGTCCGCCACCCCTGTCCGTCATCGTTAGAGGTAAAGAGCATGCCGATCTACGAATATCGCTGTCAGGCCTGTGGCCATGAACTGGAAGCCCTGCAGAAGATGAGCGAGGACCCCCTCACCCGCTGCCCGGAATGTGAGCAGGACAGTCTCAATCGCCTGGTTTCCGCCGCCGCTTTCCGCCTCTCCGGTTCCGGCTGGTACGAGACCGACTTCAAGAAGGGCAACAAGCGGAATATTGCCGGTGATAGCGAAAAGAGCGGCGGCAAGGAAAAGAAAGCGGATAAATCCTCCAGCCCGGATAAGTCCTCCAGCCAGGGCAAGGCGGCTCAACCCGCATGACGTCAGGGCCGGACAATCAGCCCGGCCTGATCACCCGCCTGCGGCGTTACTTTGTCGCCGGCATCCTGGTCCTGGTGCCGGTGGGCGTGACCATTTTTGCCCTGCGCTTTCTGGTCAACCTGCTGGACCGCTCCCTGACGCTGCTGCCGGAAGCCATCCAGCCCGAACAATTGCTCGGTTTCGCCATCCCCGGGCTGGGCATTGTCCTCAGCCTGGTGGTGCTGATCCTCACCGGCATGCTCGCGGCCAATTTCTTCGGCCGTAAACTGGTGGAAATCGGGGAGCGCATTCTGGACCGCATCCCGGTGGTCCGCTCCATCTACTACGGCAGCAAGCAGATTGCCGAGACCATGTTCTCGGGCCAAAGCGACGCCTTCCGCAAACCGGTCCTGATCCCCTACCCCCACGAGCGATCCTGGGCTCTGGCCTTTGTCACCAACAACGACCTGGGTGAGATCCAGTATCGGACCGGGATCGATGTGGTCGGCGTCTATGTGCCCACCACCCCCAACCCCACCTCCGGCTTCAATCTCATGATCCCCCGCGAGGATGTCATCGAGTTGGACATGACCGTGGACGAGGCCCTGCGCATGATCATCTCCCTGGGCGTGGTGGTGCCCGTCTGGGACCCGAACGGCCACACCGTGGCCAAGGCGGTCGAAGCGGAGGCAAAAAAGCTGCCGGGGAAGGACTGAAAGACGGCCTCGCGCAAAGCGCGCCAAGGACGCAAAGAAAGAACATTGCGTCTCTGCGCGAGATCAGCCTTTCCTTAGCGCGCTTTGCGCGAGGCAATTTGCTTGGGGGCTCCCCCGCAACTTGCGGTAAACCCGCGCAAATCGTAAGATTCCCGCCTTTCGGGCCCCTCCGGCGCCCTGGGCGCCCCGTTTCCCGACAGACCGAATCCATCTCACCCACACGAGAAAGCGGGAGCAACGCTGATGCGTTCCCATTATTGCGGAAAAGTTGATGAATCCCTCCTGGATCAGGAAGTTACCGTATGCGGCTGGGTCAATCGCCGGCGCGACCACGGGGGCGTGATCTTTGTTGACTTGCGCGACCGGGAAGGTCTGCTGCAGGTGGTGTTCGACCCCGACCGGGCAGAGGTCTTCGAGACCGCCGAGCGCCTGCGCAGCGAATTCGTGATCCGCGTGCGCGGCCGGGTGCGCCGTCGCCCCGAAGGGACCACCAATGACAAGCTGCCCACCGGCCAGGTGGAAGTGCTGGGTCTGGAACTGGAGGTCCTGAACAAGGCCGAAACCCCGCCCTTCCATCAGGACGAGCACGATGTGGGTGAAGACCTGCGCCTCAAGTACCGCTACGTGGACATGCGTCGCGAGCACATGCAGCGCAAGCTCAAGCTGCGCGCCCAGGTCACCTCGGCCATGCGCCGTCACCTGGACGAGCAGGGCTTTCTTGATGTGGAAACCCCCATGCTGACCCGCGCCACCCCGGAAGGTGCACGCGACTATGTGGTGCCCAGCCGCACCCATCCGGGCCAGTTCTTTGCCCTGCCCCAGTCGCCGCAGCTGTTCAAGCAGTTGCTGATGATGTCCGGCGTGGACCGCTACTATCAGATCGTGCGCTGCTTCCGTGACGAGGACCTGCGCGCCGACCGCCAGCCGGAGTTCACCCAGCTCGACATGGAGATGAGCTTCATGTCCGAAGAGCAGATCATGGAGCTGGTGGAAGGCCTGATCCGCTCCCTGTTCAAGGATGTGATGGGCGTGGAGCTGGAGAACCCCTTCCCGCGCATGCCTTATGCCGAAGCCATGCGCCGCTTCGGCTCCGACAAGCCCGACCTGCGGATTCCGCTGGAACTGGTGGACGTCGCCGATCTGGTGGCCGATGCCGAGTTCAAGGTGTTCTCGGGCCCGGCCGCCGACAAGAACGGTCGCGTGGCCGCCCTGCGCCTGCCCAAGGGGGGCGAGCTGACCCGCAAGGAAATCGACGGCTACACCGAGTTCGTGGGTCGTTATGGCGCCAAGGGTCTGGCCTACATCAAGGTCAATGACCCCAGCCAGGGCCGCGAGGGTCTGCAGTCGCCCATTCTCAAGTTCCTCTCCGACGAGGCCGTCGCCGGCATTCTGGAACGCACGGCTGCCGAAGCCGGCGACCTGATCTTCTTCGGCGCCGACAAGGCCACCGTGGTCAATGACGCCCTGGGCGCCCTGCGCGTGAAGCTGGGCAAGGACCGTGGCCTGGTGGCCGACGGCTGGCGGCCGTTGTGGGTGGTGGACTTCCCCATGTTCGAATACGACGAGGGCGACAAGCGCTGGTATTCCCTGCACCACCCCTTCACCGCACCGCGGGTGGAAAACGCCGAGGCACTGAAGAGCGCCAAGCCGGAAGAGCTGATCTCCCGCGCCTACGACATGGTGCTCAACGGCTCGGAAATCGGTGGCGGCTCCGTCCGTATCCACGACACCGAAATGCAATCGGCGGTCTTCGATTATCTGGGGATCAGCGAGGAAGAAGCGGAAGAAAAGTTCGGCTTCCTGCTCGAGGCCCTCAAGTACGGCTGCCCGCCCCATGGCGGCATCGCCTTCGGCCTGGATCGTCTGGTCATGCTCATGGCCGGTGCCGACAGCATCCGCGAAGTGATCGCCTTCCCCAAGACCCAGACCGCCGCCTGCCTGCTCACCGACGCCCCCGGCACGGTGGACAACAAGCAGCTGCGTGACCTGGGCATTCGCCTGCGCAAGACCGTCCAGGATGGCGAGGCGAAGGAATAAGGGCGGCCTCGCGCGAAGACGCAAAGAAAAGAGGATATTTTTCGCGCAGAGACGCGGAGACGCAGAGAAAGGTTTTTTGGGTAGGGGGTGTGGTGGAGCCGTGAGAGGCTTCGGCCTAGACGGTGCCACCGGGTGACAGCAATCGAGGCTAAAGCCTCTCCTACAACAAAATGAATTGCTTTTCCTTTGCGCCTTCGCGTCTTTGCGCGAGGCTAGCCTTTAGCTTTGCGCCCTTGGCGTGCTTGGCGCGAGGCAATGCTTCCGCTTTTTCATCCCCAGAAGAACCACACCGCCCCGAAGTTGTAGACCACATGCAGCAGGATGGGTGTGCCCAGGGTATCGTGGCGTTCCCGGAAGTAGCCAAAGACCAGTGAGGGGAAGAACACCAGGGCCGCCCACAGCGGCGGCTGGTGAATCAGGTGCAGTGCCGCGAAACAGAGACTGGTGATTACATTGGCCAGGCTCAGAATCCCCCAGGTCTTGCGGCTCAGAGACGCCAGCCAGTCCTGCAACATGCCCCGAAAGACGATCTCCTCCAGCACCGGATAGACCAGCACCGGCATCAGAAACAGCCAGGGTTCACTCAGGGGCCACAGCCAGTCATCGGTAGGAACCAGCAGGAAAAGCATGACGGTCCAGGCCATCGGCCCGGCCGCAAGGGCCAGGCCGAGGACCGGGTCCGTCCACTGGATGCCGCCGAAGCGAAATCGATAGACCGGCTGCCAGCGCAGCCTGTTCAGCCAGCGGCGACTCAATGGACCGCCGCTTCTTTCGGTGCCTGCTCCTGAGCGGAGAAGCTGAACGCCTCGCCATCCACATCCACCCAGATGGTGTCATCGGGCCCGAACTCGCCAGCAAGAATCCGCTCGGCCAGCGGGTTCTCGATGCGCTGCTGAATGGCCCGCTTCAGTGGGCGGGCACCATAGACCGGATCAAAGCCGGCCTCGCCGAGACGATCCAGGGCCGCCTCGCTGATCTCCAGCTGCATGTCGCGCTCAGCCAGCCGTGCCCGCAGTTGGGCCAACTGGATGTTGGCAATGTCACGGATCTGTTCACGACCCAGGGCGTGGAAGACCACCACATCGTCGATGCGGTTGATGAATTCGGGCCGGAAATGCTGACCGACCACCTCCATCACCGCTGACTTCATCTCCTGGTAATCGCTGTCCTGGGTGAAGCCCTGGATTTCCTGTGATCCCAGATTGGAGGTCATCACCACCACGGTGTTGCGGAAATCCACGGTACGACCCTGGCCATCGGTCAGACGACCATCGTCCAGCACCTGCAGCAGGATGTTGAAGACATCCGGGTGGGCCTTTTCCACCTCGTCCAGCAGGATCACCGAATAGGGTCGGCGGCGGACCTTCTCGGTCAGTTGCCCGCCTTCGTCATAGCCTACATAGCCGGGGGGTGCGCCCACCAGACGGGCCACGGAATGCTTTTCCATGTATTCCGACATGTCGATGCGAACCATGGCCTCTTCGGTGTCGAACAGAAAGTTCGCCAGGGACTTGCACAGTTCGGTCTTGCCCACCCCGGTGGGACCCAAAAAGAGGAAGGAGCCATTGGGCCGATGGGGGTCGGAGATACCGGCCCGGGAACGGCGAATGGCGTTGGACACCACCTTCAATGCCTCGTCCTGGCCCACCACCCGCTCGCGCAGGGCGTCTTCCATCTTCAGCAACTTCTCCTTTTCCGACTCCAGCATCTTGGCCACCGGAATGCCCGTCCAGCGGGAAACCACTTCGGCCACTTCCTCGTCGGTCACGCGGTTGCGCAGGAGTTTTGTTTCAGCACTCTGTTCACTGTCACTGGATTCCGCAAGCTTCTTTTCCAGTTCGGGAATCTGACCGTACTGAATTTCCGACATCCTCCCCAGATCGCCGGCTCGGCGGGCTGCCTCCAGTTCGGTGCGAGCCCGGTCCAGCTCCTCCTTGATGTGCGTGGCGCCCTGAACCGTGGCTTTTTCGGCTTGCCAGATCTCATCAAGATCGGCGTACTGACGTTCCAGCTCCCCGATCTCCTCATTGAGATTGTCCAGCCGACGCCGGGAGGCTTCGTCCTTTTCCTTCTTTAGGGCCTCGCGCTCAATCTTGAGCTGGATAAGCCGTCGGTCCAGACGATCCATTTCCTCCGGCTTGGAGTCGATCTCCATGCGGATGCGGCTGGCGGCCTCGTCGATCAGGTCGATGGCCTTGTCCGGCAGTTGCCGATCGGTGATATAGCGATGGGACAGGGCAGCGGCGGCGACAATGGCCGGGTCGGTAATCTCCACCCCGTGGTGGACCTCGTAACGCTCCTTGAGGCCACGGAGAATGGCCACGGTATCCTGCTCGCTGGGTTCATCCACCAGCACCTTCTGGAAACGACGTTCCAGGGCGGCGTCCTTCTCGATGTACTTGCGATACTCATCCAGGGTGGTGGCACCCACGCAGTGCAACTCGCCGCGGGCCAGGGCCGGCTTGAGCATGTTGCCGGCGTCCATAGAGCCCTCGGCCTTGCCGGCGCCCACCATGGTGTGGATCTCGTCGATGAACAGGATCACCCGGCCCTCTTCCTGGGCCAGTTCCTTGAGCACGGCCTTGAGCCGTTCCTCGAAATCGCCGCGGTACTTGGCCCCGGCCAGGAGGGCCCCCATGTCCAGGGACAGGACGCGCTTGTCCTTGAGACCTTCGGGGACCTCACCGTTGACGATGCGCTGGGCCAGGCCCTCGACAATAGCAGTCTTGCCCACGCCGGGCTCACCGATCAGCACCGGATTGTTCTTGGTGCGCCGCTGCAGCACCTGCACGGTGCGGCGGATTTCCTCGTCACGACCGATCACCGGGTCGAGCTTGCCCTGCTCGGCCCGCTCGGTGATGTCGATGGTGTATTTCTCCAGGGCCTGGCGCTGGTCCTCGGCATTCGGATCGTCCACGTTCTGGCCACCACGCACCTCTTCAATGGCCTTGTCGATGGCCCCTTTGACCGCGCCACAGTCGCGCAGAATGGCCCCGAGATCCCCCTTCTCATCCACCGCGGCGAGCAGGAACAGCTCGCTGGAGATGTAGCTGTCACCCCGCTTCTGGGCCAGCTTGTCGCACTGGTTCAACAGGCGCATGAAATTCTGGGAAGGGTGCACCTCGGCCTCGGCGCCGGACACCGTGGGCAGACGATCAAGGGCCTCGCCCAGGCTGGAGCGCAGGCGATTGATTTCCACACCTGCCTTGTCCAGCAGCGGACGCAGGCCGCCACCGTCCTGATCCAGCATGGCCAGCATGAGATGCACCGGCTCCATGAACTGGTGGTCCCGGCCGAGGGCCAGGGACTGGGCATCCGACAACGCCATCTGGAATTTGCTCGTCAATTTGTCCATTCGCATGGGTCTTGCTCCCAAAGATTACTCAACTGCCTTCTACATTGGTGGCATTTGCCGCGTATTCAAGCAGCTTGCCCACAGAAGCGACCGCAGTTGTGCGCGAATGGCGGCGGATCAGGCCTCGGGTTCGATCCAGATAAGACTGGCCATGCGACCGCAGGGGGCCTGGCGGCGGTGGGAGAAAAAGCGCGCCGGATCACTCCAGGTGCAGAGACCGTCACCGCCGACGCTGGCGACTCCGAGTGCCTCCAGACGCCGCCGGGCGAGCGCGGGCAGATCCGCCCGCCAGTGCTCGGGGCCATCGGCCTGAAAGGCAGCTTCGGCCTCCGGGTCCCTGGCGACAAAGGCTTCACGAACCTCTTCACCGACCTGAAAGGCGGCGGGCCCGATCGCCGGCCCCAGCCAGGCATGGAGCGCACTGGCCGGCCCGGGCATGGCGGCCACCGTCGCCTCGATCACCCCCTCGGCCAGCCCTCGCCAGCCGGCATGGGCCAGCCCCACCCATCGCCCTGCTTCATGGGCCAGAAACACCGGCAGACAATCCGCGGTCAGGATGGCGCAGACCCGGCCGGGCCGGTCGGTCCAGGCCGCATCTGCCGGGGCCTCGGGGGCGGCGCCCGACAGGTAGAGGACATGGCGGCCATGGACCTGATCCAGCCATTGCGGCTCGGCGGGCAAGCCGGCTGCCTGGCGGACAACCGAGCGATTGGCCGCCACATGCCGAGGCTGATCACCCACGTGGGCACCAAGATTGAGCCCCCGCCAGGGGCCTTCACTGGACCCGGGCAGCCCGGGATGATGCCGTTGCGTGGTCAGGGCCCGCACAGGCCCGGACACCGGCCAGTCGGGGTGCAGGAAGACGCCGCTCATGAGCCCCGGGCCTCGGTATCCTGGCGCAGCACATCGAGCAGGGCCTGCATGTCCTCGGGGGGATCCGCCTGCACGCTGATCCGCTCTCCCGTCACTGGATGGTGCAGCGAGAGCGCGGTGGCGTGCAGCGCCTGCCTGCGAAAGCCGCGCAGGGCCTCCGCCAATGCCTCCGTCGCGCCCCGGGGAATGGCCAGACGCCGGCCATAGACCGGATCACCGATGATGGGATGGCGGATATGGGCCATGTGGACCCGGATCTGATGGGTACGGCCGGTCTCGAGCTTCACCCGCAGCAGGCTATGGTGCGCAAAGCGTTCAGCCACCCGGTAATGGGTGACCGCCTCGCGACCACCGTCACGCACCGCCATGCGCTTGCGATCCACCGGATGGCGGGCGATCGACGCCCGCACCGTACCCCCGGCCGGCATGCTGCCCACCACCACGGCCAGATACTCCCGGCTGATCTCTCTTGCCTGCATGGCCTCGGTCAGCACCACATGGGCGCGATTGCTGCGGGCGATCACCAGCAGCCCACTGGTGTCCTTGTCCAGGCGGTGGATCAGACCATGCCGCGGCACGGCGCTCAGCTCCGGGAAATGATGCAGCAGGGCGTTTTCCAGGGTGCCGTCCGGATTGCCGGCGCCCGGGTGGACCACCAGCCCCGGGGGCTTGTCGATGATGATCAGCTCTTCGTCGGCATGACGAACATTCAGTGGCAGGGCCTGGGCAGTCACCCGGCTGGGCTGGGGTGTCGGCTCCGCGCTCAGGCTGACCGTCTGACCGGCGACCACGGCCTCACGGGGCCGGCACTGGCCCCCGTCCAGCAACACTTCACCACGCTCGATGAGCTGTTTGAGGCGACTGCGGGAATATTCCGGGAACATGCGTGCCAGGGCGCGATCAAAGCGTTCACCGGCGAGTTCCTCGGGTACCTGGGCCTCTCTGTCGGGGTCATGGTGGGACAATCTTTCTCTCTCCTTGCACCTGTTCAAGCCCGGAATCCAGGCAATATTTGCTCCCGGTCATCGGCGGGGGCTTCGAGTCGGGCCGCCGGTGGGTTTATACTATCGGGTTGGAGCCGGCTATCTCCAATGAGCCGGGAGCATTCTGAGTATTCTGGAGCCAATCAAGCAATGCAGGTCAATCGCATGCAGATCACCAGCACGGGTCCTATCCGCCACCGCCTCAGCGTCCGCGCACTACTGCTGGTCCTAAGCCTTGGCCTGCTCATCGGTTGTGCCGGCACCCCGGAACCGGTGCAGGTGGACACCTCCATCACCGCCGAGGAAATCTACGAACGGGCCTGGCGGCGGATGACGGCGGGCAACTACGACGGCGCCATGCAGATGCTGCGTGCCCTTGAGGCCCGCCATCCTTTCACCCCGGAAGGCCAGCAGGCTCAGCTGGACCAGATCTATGTCACGCATCTGGCCGGTGATCGCCGCGGCACTGCTGAGGTGGCACGCCGCTACATCCGCGAGAATCCCCGCTCGGATCACCTGGACTATGCCTACTACATGCAGGGTATCGCCTGGTTCGACATGCGCAGCTCCCTGAGCCGCCGGATTCTGAACCTGGATCACGCCCGCCTGGACGTGACCAATGCCCACCGCTCCTTTGATGCCTTCCGCGAGCTGGTGGAGCGCTTCCCCGATAGCGAATACAGCCAGGACGCCCGTCTGCGCATGATCTATCTGCGCAATGTGATCGCCAGGCACAACTGGCATGTGGCCAACCACTATCTGGAACGGGGCGCCTACATGGCGGCCGCCGCACGGGCCAGCAAGGTGATCGAGGAAATGCAGCCCAACGAAGTCACCCCTTTTGCCATGGACATCCTGGCAGCCGCCTACGACGGCGTGGGAGAAAGCAGCATGGCGGCCGATGTGCGCAGCCTTCGAGGCCGCAGTTTCCCGAACCACCAGGAAGGCGGCGAACCGCCCATCCGCTGATCCTCAGCCGCGGAAACGAAACCCCGAGGTAATCGGGTAACGCCGATCGCGCCCGAAGGCCCGTGCGCTCAGCCGCGGGCCGGGGGCCCCCTGTCGGCGCTTGTATTCATTGCGCTGGATCAGGGCGAGGACGCGATGGACCAGTGCCGCTTCATGCCCCTCGGCCACCAGTTCCTCAGCCCGCCGGTCCTCTTCCACGAATCCTTCGATGATGGCGTCCAGCACGGCATAATCCGGCAGGCTGTCACTGTCGTACTGATCGGCACGCAGTTCGGCCGAGGGCGCGCGCTCAATGACTTCCGGCGGAATCACCTCGCCCTGCTGATTGCGCCAGCGGGCCAGGGCATACACCCGGCTCTTGGTCAGATCCCGGATGGGGGCATAGGCACCCACCATGTCGCCGTAGAGAGTGGCGTAGCCCACCGCCAACTCGCTCTTGTTGCCAGTGGCCAGAACCATGGCTCCTAACTGATTGGAGAGGGCCATCAGATTCACCCCCCGCAGACGGGCCTGCAGATTCTCCGCCGCCACCCCCTGCACCGGCTCGGCCAATGCCCTGGCCAGGTCCTGCTCCACTGCCGCCACCGGCTCGTCGATCCCGATTTCCAGGTAACGCACGCCCAGCGCCTCGGCCTGAGCTCGGGCCAGGCGGTAGCTGAGCTCGCGGGTATATTGGGAGCCCATCATGACGGCGCTGACCTTGTCCGCGCCGATAGCATCCACAGCGATTGCCAGCGTCAGCGCCGAGTCAATGCCGCCGGAAAGCCCGATCAGTGCCCCGGGGGCGCCGTTCTTGCGCAGATAATCGCGGGTGGCCAGGACCGCACCCCGGTATTGGCTGGCATCGGTCGGCAGGGGATCGATCTTTACCGGGGAAGCAAGACGGCCCTGGTCCAAGTCCACCGGGAACAGACCGCTCTCCCACTCGGGTGCCTGCATGGCAAGCCCACCGTCGGCATTCATGCCCACGCTGGCGCCATCGAATACCAGCTCATCCTGCCCTCCCAGGAGATTGCAGACCAGCAAGGGCAGTCCCGCCTCCCGGGTCCGACGCCGGAAGACGCTCTGACGCTCGCTCGCCTTGTCGCGGGCATAGGGAGAAGCGCTCAGGCTCAGAATCAGCTCGGCCCCGGCCTCGGCACAGGCCGATGCCGGCCCGGGGACCCACAGGTCCTCGCAGACGGTGAGACCAAGGCGGTGACCACGAAAATCCACCACGCAGGCGCCATCTCCGGCGAGGAACCATCGGGATTCATCGAATACCCCGTAATTGGGCAGGCAGGCCTTGCGATAGCGGGCCAGTTCCCGACCATCCGCCACCAGACAGGCGACGTTGTAGAGGCCGGCGCTGTGATACTCGGGGACGCCGTATAACACTCCAACGCCAGCGGGCAGCCGTTGGCGCAGGGCCTGCTCGGCGGCACCCACCTGATCCGCGAAATCCGGATTGAGCAGCAGGTCTTCCGGGCAATAGCCGGTGAAGCTGAGCTCGGGGAACAGCACCAGGTCCGCGCCATGCTCACTGACCGCCAACGCCACCTGACTGATGAGCGCATCCAGGTTGTCCGAGATTGCGCCCACGGTCGGGTTGGTCTGCGCCACCACGATTCTCAAGTTTTCCGCCATCTTGCCTGTTGACTCCCTGCCTGTTGCGGGATGCTAAAACAACGGGTCCCCGCCCGTTACCGGACAGGGACCCTGGGATCCGCGGGAACCTGAATCCCGCGAGTCGGCAGCCTAAGCGGCTTAGCCCAGCACTTTCTGGATCGCCTCACCCAGCTCAGCGGGGGACTTCACCGTCGTGGCGCCGGCATCTTCCAGCGCGGCGAACTTGTCGTCCGCGGTGCCCTTGCCACCGGAAATGATGGCGCCGGCATGGCCCATGCGCTTTCCGGGCGGCGCGGTGACGCCAGCGATGTAGGCCACCACCGGCTTGCTCACGTTCTGCTTGATGAACTCGGCCGCCTCTTCTTCGTCGGTGCCGCCGATTTCACCCACCATGATGATGGCTTCGGTCTTGGGATCCTTCTCGAACAGCTCAAGGCAGTCGATAAAGCTCATGCCATGAACCGGGTCGCCACCAATGCCCACGCAGGTGGACTGGCCGTGGCCGGTACGAGTGGTCTGATGCACGGCTTCATAGGTCAGGGTGCCGGAGCGGGAGACCACGCCCACCTTGCCGGCCTTGTGGATCTGGCCGGGCATGATGCCGATCTTGCACTCGCCCGGCGTGATGATGCCCGGGCAGTTGGGGCCGATGAGGCGGCAATCATGCTCCTTCATGGCCTCCTTGACCTTGACCATGTCCAGAGCAGGGATGTGCTCGGTGATGCAGACGATGGTCTTGATACCGGCATCAGCCGCTTCCAGGATGGCGTCGGCGGCGAAGGGGGCCGGCACATAGATCATGCTGGCTTCGGCGCCGGTCTCGGCCACGGCGTCATGCACGGTGTTGAAAACCGGCAGACCAAGATGCTTTTCACCACCGCGACCCGGGGTGACGCCGCCCACCAGCTTGGTGCCATAGGCGATGCACTGTTCGGAATGGAAGGTGCCCTGCTTGCCGGTGAAACCCTGGCAGATCACCTTGGTGTCTTTGTTGACAAGAATGCTCATGTCGCTTCCCGTTTGAAATTCTGCTTGTGGATGTAAGGGTACCGGGCTTACTTGCCCGCGGCTTCCACGGCCTTGGCCGCGCCATCGCTCAGGTCATCGGCGGGGATGATATCCAGGCCGCTCTTCTCCAGCAGGGCCTTGCCTTCATCCACGTTGGTGCCTTCCAGACGCACCACGACCGGCACCTTCACGCCCACCTCTTCCACCGCGGCAATGATGCCTTCGGCGATCAGGTCACAACGCACGATGCCACCGAAAATGTTGACCAGGATGGCCTTCACGCCTTCATTGGAGACGATCAGCTTGAAGGCCTCGGTGACACGCTCCTTGGTGGCACCGCCGCCCACATCCAGGAAGTTGGCGGGCTGGCCGCCAGACAGCTTGATCACGTCCATGGTGGCCATGGCAAGGCCGGCGCCGTTGACCATGCAGCCAATATTGCCTTCCAGGGAGACATAGTTGAGGTCATGCTTGCTGGCCTCGACTTCGGCTTCGTCCTCCTGGCTCAGATCGCGCATTTCGGCAAGCTTCTTCTGCCGATAGAGGGCGTTGTCGTCCAGATTGACCTTGCCGTCCAGGGCCTTGATCTCGCCATCGGGGGTCACGATCAGGGGGTTGATCTCAACCAGGCTGCAATCGCAGGCCTCGAACATCTTGTACAGACCACCGGCAATCTTGGTGAAGGCACCCAGTTGCGCCTTGGTCAGCTCCAGGCCGAAAGCCAGCTGACGGGCCTGATACGGCTGCAGGCCGGCGGCCGGATGAACCTCGACCTTGAAGATCTTTTCGGGAGTGGATTCGGCGACTTCCTCGATATCCACGCCACCTTCGGGGGAGGCCATGAACACGACCCGCTCGGAGGCACGGTCCACCACCACGGAGAGGTAGAGCTCACGTTCGATGTCGGAGCCCTTCTCAATGTAGACCTCGTGAACCGGAAGGCCTTCCGGACCGGTCTGGTGGGTGACAATGGTCGATCCCAGCATTTCCTTGGTCTTCTCACCGGCTTCTTCCGGGCTCTTGGTGAGCTTGACGCCACCGGCCTTGCCGCGACCACCGGCGTGAACCTGGGCCTTGACCACCCAGAGATCACCGCCCAGTTCCTTGGCCGCTGCCACGGCCTCTTCAGCGGATTTCACCACTCGACCATCGGAAACGGGAACGCCGAATTCCGCAAATATCTGTTTTGCTTGGTATTCGTGAAGATTCATCGTGTAAGCTCAGGCTTCGGGGATGGATGGAACGGCCGCCGGTCGGCCAGGGCGCAGCTCCCCCTTTGAGGGGAAATCCGAGGCTCCTGGGCCGGCGAGAACCGCCGGAAAAGGGCGTATTCTGGCGGAAATCGGCGAATTTCGCAAAGTCGGAGGGCAGCGCAAGTGAGCAACACCGTCAGCCAACGCAGCGAAGAACGCAATATCGCCGCCGACGACCTGCGCTGGCGCTCTCTGCGTTTGCTCAATGGTTTCCGCCTGGCACTGGGCGCGGCCATGCTGCTGGGCTACCTCCTGCAGCCCGACGACGGCATGCTCGGGAGCCTACAGCCCTGGTTATTCCTGCTCGCAGCGGCAAGCCTGGTGCTACTTTCCGCAATAGCCGGGGTCTGTCTCCGCCTTCGCCGCCCTCGCATGCGGGTCCAGGCTTTCCTCGGCCTGTTGGCCGACAGCTCCCTGTTTATGGTGATCCTGCATGCCAGCGGCGGCCTGGAAACGGGGCTTGGCAATCTGCTTTTCATCCCTGTGGCTGCCGCCAGTCTGTTGCTGGGACGGCGAACCGCCATCACCCTCGCCGCCCTGATTACCCTGATCCTGCTGGGCCAGCAAATCCTGATCGCCTGGTCCCTGCCGGACATCGCTCCTCGGTTCACCCAGGCCGGCATTCTGGGGGCACTGTTCATGCTCCTGGCCCTGGTGGGCGCCCATCTCTCACGCCAACTGCGGGAGAGCGAGGCCCTGGCGGTCAAACGCGGTCTGGACCTGCGCAATCTCTCCGAGCTGAACGACTACATCATCCACCATCTGCGTACCGGTATCGTGGTGGTTGATCATCGCAACCGGGTTCAGCTCATGAACGGCACCGCCGCCCAATTTCTGGGTGTGGCGGACGGGCACCGTGACAGGCCGGTGGACCAGGTCTCGGCACAACTGAGTCGATTGGTCCGTCATTGCCGGGAAACACCCTATGAACGCCCCGCCTCCTTCGTCGCTGCTGACGGCGAAACGGTGGTGGTGCCCCAGTTCACGGAACTGGGCGACCCGAACAAGCCGGGCACACTACTGTTCCTGGAGGATGGCAGCCTGCAGGGCCAGCGGGCCCAGGAGATGAAGCTGGCCGCCCTCGGCCGCTTCACGGCCAGTATCGCCCATGAGTTGCGCAACCCGCTCGGTGCCATCAGCCACTCCAACCAATTGCTGATGGAATCGGAGGCGCTGACCGAACGGGAACGCCGCCTGGGTGAGATCATCGACCGGCACGCGGGCCGACTCAACCGGATCATTGAAACCGTCCTGAAATTATCCCGGCGGGAAGCGACGGAGCCGGAACGGCTCGACCTCTCCGAGTGGCTACGCCTGTATCAGCAGGAAATGCTGGACACAGGGCGTCTGAAAGCCGAGCAGATGGAGCTCGTCCTGCCAGACAGACCAGTGGAGGCGCGCATGGACGACGATCATTTGCGCCAGATCGTGGATAACCTGGTAGACAATGCCCGCCGCCATGGCGGTGATGACTCACCGGTTCGACTCAGCGTGAGTCTTGTGGGACGCGGCGACCGCCCCAACCTGGAAGTCAGCAATCCCGGTGAACCCATCCCGGATGAAGAAGCCGGCCATATATTCGAGCCTTTCTACACGGCCAGCCCTCGTGGCACGGGGCTGGGCCTGTTCATGGCCAGGGAGCTGTGCGACTGCAATCGGGCCAAACTCGAATATCGTTACCGGGAAGGCCGCAATTGCTTTCGGGTGATCTTCGCCGATCCGGAGCGCTGGATTACCTAGGGCATGATTCACGATTGAGTCGTAAGGCTCTGCTATGCTCCGGGTTTCCAGCCACATTTTCACGAGGACAGATCATGGCCAAGGCAAGCGCTCGGCACATTCTGGTGGACAGCCAGGAGCAGTGCGAGGAACTCAAGCAGGAAATTGAAAACGGCGCCGATTTCGGCGAACTGGCCCAAAAACACTCCAACTGCCCCTCCGGCAACCGGGGCGGTGAGCTGGGTGAGTTCGGCCCCGGCATGATGGTCAAGGAATTCGACGAAGTGGTATTTTCCGCTCCGGTCAACACCGTCCAGGGCCCGGTCAAGACTCAGTTCGGCTACCACCTGCTGGAAGTGACCCAGCGGGAAGACTGACTTGGACCCTCATCTCCAGGCTAGATGACAGCGGCGCCCACATGGGCGCCGCTTTTTCGTGGAACGGTCAGGCCGATTTTCCCCGCCCCTCCCCTTGCTTCCACCCCATATCAACAACTCATTTCGAGTCCCGAGGAGAGGGGCTGGCCTGAAATTGATCCAAGTCAAGTTTGTCTGCCCTGCCCTGCCCGATAATTTCGCCCGTAAATCCGTGAATCTTCCATTCATCCTCCGGCTCACCGAAGCCGCTGGCCGTCCAGGCTCCGGAAAAAGGGATCCGAAACCATGGAATCAACACCCAACTACAACGAAAAGGTCGTGCGGCAATTTGCCGTGGCGACCGTCGTGTGGGGCGTGGTGGGCATGCTGGTCGGCGTCTGGATCGCCGCCCAGCTGATCTGGCCCGCCCTGAATTTTGACACCGCCTGGCTGAGTTACGGGCGTCTGCGCCCCCTGCACACCAATGCCGTGATCTTCGCTTTCGGCGGTTCGGCCCTGTTCGCCACCTCCTACTGGGTGGTGCAGCGAACCTGTGGCGTGCGGCTGATCTCGGACAGGCTGGCGGCCTTCACCTTCTGGGGCTGGCAGACCGTGATCGTGGCCGCGGCCATCACCCTGCCCCTGGGCCTGACCCAGGCCAAGGAATATGCCGAGCTGGAATGGCCCATCGCCCTGCTGATCGCGGTGGTCTGGGTTGCCTACGCCTATGTGTTCTTCGGCACCATCTTCATCCGCAAGGTCAAGCACATCTACGTGGCCAACTGGTTTTACGGCGCCTTCATCATTGCCGTTGCGGTGCTGCACATCGTCAACAATCTGGTGATCCCGGTGGGACTGACCAAGTCGTATCCCGTGTATGCCGGGGCGGTGGATGCCATGGTGCAATGGTGGTACGGCCATAACGCCGTGGGCTTCTTCCTGACCGCCGGCTTCCTGGGGATGATGTACTACTTCGTGCCCAAGCAGGCGGATCGGCCCATTTATTCCTATCGCCTCTCCATCGTGCACTTCTGGGCCCTGATTTCCATCTACATGTGGGCCGGCCCCCACCATCTTCACTACACCGCACTGCCAGAGTGGGGCCAATCCCTGGGCATGGTCTTCTCCATCATCCTGCTGGCCCCCAGCTGGGGCGGGATGATCAACGGCATCATGACTCTCAAGGGGGCCTGGTACAAACTGCGGGACGACCCGATCCTGAAGTTCCTGATTGTGTCCCTGTCCTTCTACGGCATGGCGACCTTCGAAGGCCCCATGATGTCCATCAAGACGGTGAATGCTCTCTCTCACTACACCGACTGGACCATCGGGCACGTCCATGCCGGCGCACTGGGCTGGGTGGCCTTCATTACCTATGGCGCCATCTACTTCCTGATCCCGCGCCTTTACGGCAAGGCCAGCATGTACAGCGTCAGAGCCATTGAATGGCACTTCTGGATTTCCACCATCGGGGTGGTCCTGTACATCGCCGCCATGTGGATTGCCGGTGTCATGCAGGGACTGATGTGGCGGGCCGTGAATGATGACGGCACGCTGACCTACACCTTCATGGAGTCCCTGGTGGCAACTTATCCCTATTACATGGTGCGCCTGCTGGGTGGGCTCATCTTCTTTATCGGCATGTTGATCATGGCCTGGAACGTATGGATGACCATGCGCCCGGAGAAGAAGGACCTGACCCAAGCCAGCCAGGAAGCCAAACCGGTACAGGAGGCCTGAACCATGAGTCACGCCGTTGTTGAAAAGAACGTGACCCTGATGGCGATTCTGATCGCCGCGGTCATCAGCGTCGCCGGTCTGGTTCAGATCGTGCCGCTGTTCTTCATCACCGAGACCACGGAGCCGGCGGAAGGCATAGAGCCCCTGCCGGCGCTGGAATTTGCCGGCCGGGACATCTACATCCGGGAGGGCTGCCATGTCTGCCACTCCCAGATGATTCGTCCCTTCCGTGCGGAAACCGAACGCTACGGGCATTATTCGGTGGCCGGTGAATTCGTCTATGAACGCCCCTTCCTCTGGGGCTCCAAGCGGACCGGTCCCGATCTGGCGCGGGTCGGTGGCCTGTACTCGGATTACTGGCATTACGTCCATCTCATGAACCCTCGTGATGTGGTGCCGGAATCCAACATGCCGTCCTACCCCTGGCTGGCGGAACGGGAGCTGAATCCCGATACCGTTGCCCGACGCATGGTGGCTCAGATGGAACGCCTGAATGTGCCGTATACCTATCTGCAGATCGAAGAGCAGACCGAGGCTCTGGAGGGTAAAACCGAGATGGACGCCATCATCGCCTATCTGCAGAGCCTGGGCACGGCCCTGGAAAGGAACCGGTGATGAGCATGGAAACATTCTTCAGCTTCCTGACCCTCCTGCTGCTGCTGATCTTCATCGGCATCGTGGCCTGGGCCTACAGCAAGCGACGCAAGAAGGATTTCGAGGAAGCAGCCAACCTGCCACTGGAAGATGACAAGCCGGCTGAACGCCGCATGGGAGGAGGACGGGACCATGAGTAGCGCCTGGAGCTGGTATATCAGCATTATCGTGGTGGCCAACATCCTGGCCTGTGTCTGGCTGATCCGTTGGACCCAGAAAAAACGTCCCGGGGAAGCCAGACCGGATGAGACCACCGGCCATTCCTGGGACGGTCTGACCGAACTGAACCAGCCCATGCCCCGCTGGTGGCTGTGGCTGTTCTACGGGACCATCGTCTGGGGCCTGATCTATCTGGTTCTGTATCCCGGCCTGGGCGCCTTTCCCGGCCTGCTGGGCTGGTCCCAGTACAGTCAGTATGACGAGGAAGTGGAACAGATGGAGGCGGAAGTCGCGCCGTTGTTTGCCCGCTATGCGGAAATGGATTTCCTGGAGCTGGCTCGTCACGAAGAAGCCATGCAGACAGGACGCAGACTGTTCGCCAACAACTGCGCGGTCTGCCATGGCACCGATGGCGGCGGCCGGCCCGGCTTCCCGGATCTCACCGATGATGACTGGAAGTGGGGTGGCGACCCCGAGCAGGTGCATCACAGCATTCTGGAAGGACGGCAAGGCATCATGCCGCCCCTGGGTGATGCCCTGGGCGAAGACGGTGTGGAGGCAGTCACCGCCTATGTGTTTCACCTGAACGACCGGGATGCACCCGAAGAATTGGTGGAAGCGGGTCGAGGCCTGTTCAGCCAGCAGTGCGCCGCCTGTCACGGCCAGGATGGCAAAGGCAACCAGGCCATGGGCGCGCCCAATCTGACCAATGACACCTGGGTCTATGGCGGCAGCCGGGAGGCCATCGAACGCAGCATCCGTGAAGGCCGTGAAGCGGAGATGCCCGGGCAGGAAAATATCCTTGGCGCCGACCGCGTTCATCTGCTCACCGCCTATGTACTCAGTCTCTCCATGGATACGCGCGACAATGGAGCAGAGGCGCCCGATGGCGACGAATGAACCCAAAAAGGATCCCCGGCTGTTGAGATTGCTGGGCAGCACCCTCTGGCCATCCTTCCTGGTGGCGGGCATGGCCAGTGGGGTGTTCTTTGCCAGCATTGATCCCGAGGCCTTGCGGCTTGAGACACTCCCCGGAGTGGAAATCAGCCGCATGGCCGGCTACACCATTGGCTTTTTCATGTTCTGGCTGGTGGGCCTGGCCTCCAGCCTGCTCACCGTGCTGCTGCTTGGCTCTGTAGGGAGCCGGGGGCGTTAATCGGCATGGCTCAAAAGGATAAGCAGAATCAGGACAAGGGCCACTCATCCCATGAGATGTATGCTGCCCGCGAAAAAATTCACCCCCGTGAGGTGAAGGGAATCTTTCAGAATCTGCGGATTCTGAGTGTGATCGCTTTGCTGGGCATCTACTATGGCCTGCCCTGGCTTCAGTGGGGTGAACGCCAGGCGGTGCTGTTTGATCTTCCGGCCCGCCAGTTCCATGTCTTCGGTCTCACCTTCTGGCCTCAGGATTTCGTCTTCCTGGCGCTGCTGCTCATCATTGCCGCCCTGAGTCTGTTCTTCTTCACGGCACTGGCCGGACGCCTCTGGTGTGGATATGCCTGCCCCCAGACGGTGTGGACAGAACTCTTCATGTGGATCGAGCGGTGGACGGAAGGGCCGCGCCAGAAACGGATCAAGCTGGACCGCTCCCCCTGGAGCCGGGAAAAGATCCTTCGTCGGGGCAGCAAGCATCTGCTGTGGATATTGCTCGGTCTTTGGACCGGGCTGACTTTCGTCGGCTACTTCACTCCAATAAGCGAGCTGACCACTCGGGCGGCGGCCTTCGACCTGGGCCCCTGGGAGACTTTCTGGTCCCTGTTCTACGGTTTCGCCACCTGGGGCAATGCCGGCTTTCTGCGGGAACAGGTCTGCATTTACATGTGCCCCTATGCCCGCTTTCAGAGCGCCATGTTCGACCGCAACACGCTGATCATTTCCTATGATGAGGAAAGAGGTGAGCCGCGGGGCGGTCGCCCGCGTGGGATCGACCCGAAAGAAAAGGGGATGGGCGACTGCATTGATTGCAACCTTTGCGTTCAGGCCTGCCCCACCGGCATTGATATTCGCCAGGGCCTGCAATACGAGTGCATTGCCTGTGCCGCCTGCATTGATGCCTGCAATCAGGTCATGGACAAGATGGAATACCCGAGGGGCCTGATTCGATATACCACCGAGAATGCCCTGGAAGGCAATCCCTCGCGGGTACTGCGTCCCCGGGTTCTCATTTACGGCCTGCTCCTGTTGATCTTGATTGCAGGGGCCATCACCGGAATCAGCCTGCGCAGCGAGGTCAACATGGAAGTGCTGGCCGATCGCAATGTGATGTACCGTGAGGTGGATTTCCACACCGTGGAGAATGTCTACAGCCTGCGCATCCTCAACAAGTCAATGGAGGCGCGAAGCTTCCGTCTTGAGGTCAGCGGCCTCGACGACGTTGAAGTGTTGACACGACCGGAGGTCATCCAGCTGGGGCCCGGCGGCACCGACAACATCAATGCACGGGTCCGGGTTCCCCGGGACCAGGTCAGTGGTCCTGGCAATCCGATTGAATTTACCTTGGTGGCCGAGGACGATCCATCGGTCCAAAGTCGCAGCCGGGCCCGCTTCCATGGCCCCTCGCCCGAGTGAACGGAGGGTATGAGCATGAATGAAAAGATCTCGGCCGTACAGGCGGGTGACAAGGGACCGGCCTGGCGTCAATTCTGGTTCTGGTTTGTGCTGGCACCACCCATGGCATCCATTGTCATTGGCCTGAGTCTGGTTTACACGGCCGTCACCAAGGGCGACGACAAGGTCGTGGATAACTATTATCAGGCCGGCCGTGCCATTCACAAGGACTTCGCCCTGGAACGCCGGGCAAAGGAACTGGGTCTGGATGCCAGTTTCGTGGTGGACCGGGAAGACGGCAGCATCAGCGTTCATCTCCAGGGCGAAACGGAAGACATGGACAGCCTCCGCCTCTACCTGTCTCACGCCACCCATGCCCGTCGCGACCGGGAGTTGGTCCTGGAATCGGATGGCAGCGGACTGTTTCGGGGTCAGATCGGCAAGCCGGTGGTCGGCCGACATTACGTCCGCCTGGAACCCAGTGATGGCGAATGGCGCCTGGCCGCCGCCCTGGACGTCAATCAGGATCAGCTGGACATCAATCCAGCCGCCAAGGCCGATGAAAACGGCGCCAGAGACGAGCACGACTGGGACTACTGATCGGTGAACACCGCAGTATCAAAAGCGCCCGTCTCTGATCGCGGCCATGATAAGGCAGCCGTGGACTGCTTTCACTGTGGCGAGGCCGTCCCGCCAGAGCTGGATCTCAAGGTGGAGGTTGACGGCAAGTCCCAGCCGGTTTGCTGTCACGGCTGCCAGGCCGTTGCCTCGCTGATTCTGGACTCGGGCCTGGATGCCTTCTATCGCTACCGCCCGGAACCCACCGGTCGCCCCGAAGAACAGCCCCTGGACAGCCAGGCCTTTGCCCGCTTCGACGAGGAAACCGTTCAGGCCGATTTCAGTCATCGCCATGAAGACGGCAGTCGGGAGGCGGCCCTGTTGGTGGACGGCCTCTACTGCGCCGCCTGTGGCTGGTTGATTGAACGCGGCCTGCAGGATGTGGAGGGGGTGGAGGAAATCCGCGTCAATCCGGCAACCGGCCGGGCCCTGCTGCGGTGGCAACCCGACAGAATACGCCTGAGCAGCCTCATGGCCCATATGAGCCGGCTGGGGTATCAACCCCACCCGGTATTGCCGGAGGCCGCTGATTCCCAGGCCATGAAAGAAAGACGATCAGCCCTGCGCCGGTTGATCGTGGCCGGCCTGGGCATGATGCAGGCCATGATGTTTGCCGTGGCCCTCTATGCCGGCCAGTTCCACGGCATGGAAGCCACCCATGAGCAGTTCCTGCGGGTGGTCAGCCTGCTGGTGGCGACCCCGGTGATTCTCTACGCCGGACTGCCCATCTTCATGGGCGCGATCCGGGATCTGCGCAATCTGGCCCCCGGCATGGATGTCCCCGTCTCCCTGGCCATCGGTACCGGCTACTTTGCCAGCGCCTGGGTGACCTTCTTCGGTGGCCCGGAAGTCTACTTTGACTCCGTGGCCATGTTTACCTTCTTCCTCCTGGTGGCGCGCTATGTGGAAATGGCCGCTCGCCACCGGGCCAATGCCACCACCGACGCCCTGGCCCGTCTGGTTCCCGATGTGGCCACCCGACTGAATGCCGACGGCGAAGAGGAACAGGTACCAGTACGGGACCTTGCAGTGGGTGACCGCCTCCTGGTCCGCCCCGGCAACGCCATTCCCGCCGACGGCACTGTTGAGGACGGTGAAACCCGAGTGGATGAATCCATGCTCACCGGCGAATCCCGCCCCCTCAGGCGGGGCGTGGGTGAACGGCTGGTGGGTGGCAGTCTCAATGTCTCCCAGCCCGTGATGATGCGCGTCAGCGAGACCGGCCAGGACACCACGGTCGCCCATATTGGCCGGCTGCTCCGCCGAGCCCAATCCGAACGCCCCGGCCTGACCCGCCTTGCCGACCGGGTCGCCCGGGTCTTCGTGACCCTGGTTCTGCTCGCCACGGCGGTGGTCTTTGCCATCTGGTGGCATGTGAATCCGGCGATGGCATTCCCCGTCACCCTGGCCATGCTCATTGCCACCTGCCCCTGCGCCCTGTCCCTGGCCACGCCCACCGCGCTGGCGGCCGGCACCAATCACATGGCCGGCAAGGGCCTGTTGGTAACCCAGGGAGATGCCCTGGAAACCCTCTCCCGGTGCAGCCACGTGATGCTGGACAAGACCGGCACCCTGACCCACGGTCAACTGCGCATCGTCGAAACCCGAGCGCTGGACGGCCGATCGAACAATGACTGCCTGGCCCTGGCCGCCGCACTGGAACAGCGGTCCGAGCATCCCCTGGCCCGTGCCTTCGACGGCCATGCCGGGAAATTCGAGGCCCAGGACGTGGAAAGCGTGCGCGGGCGGGGGGTGGAAGGGACCATCCAGGGACAGCGTTACCGCATTGGCCGTCCAGACTGGGTGGCCGCCCTCTCCGGCCGCCACGGCCTTAGTGCCGACGAGACGGAAGAGGCCTGGGTGGCCATGGGAAGTGAATCGGGGCCGGCGGCCCTGTTCCGCCTGGACGACCCATTGCGGCACGATGCCGCGGAGATCGTGGCCAGGCTTCAGACCATGGGCCTGAACGTGGAAATACTCAGTGGTGACGCCCCCGGACCGGTCGGGCGCGTGGCACGGGAAACCGGCGTGGAACACTGGCGGGCGCGGATGAGTCCCGAAGACAAGCTGGCCCATGTCCGTGAACTGCAGGCTCAGGGGGCAGTCGTCCTGATGGTGGGCGATGGCATCAATGATGCGCCGGTATTGGCTGGCGCCAACATCTCCGCCGCCCTCAACCGGGGGACCGCCCTGGCCCAGACCAGCGCCGGCATGATCGCCGTTGGCGATCGCCTGGGCAGCATCGCCGAGGGCGTGGCCGCCGCCCGCCGCACCCTGCGGGTGGTGCGTCAGAACCTGGGGATGTCCGCCACTTACAATGCCAGTATGCTGCCCCTGGCCGCACTGGGACTGGTGGCGCCCTATGTCGCCGCCGCGGGCATGACCTTGAGCTCGGTGGTGGTGGTGCTGAATGCGAGGCGGCTGGCAAAGAAGTAGCTGCGAGCTTCGAGCTGCGAGCTGAAAAGACAGAACCGCGCCGTGCCGGTTTTTACGGTTCAGCTCGTAGCTCGTAGCTCGTAGCTCGTAGCTCGTAGCTCGTAGCTCGTAGCTCGTAGCTCGTAGCTCGAAGCTCAATAACTGGATGTTGAGGAAACCGTGAACATCATTTTTGTCTCCATCCCCATCGGCATCGTCCTCATCGGTCTGGCCATCGCTTTCTTTTTTTGGGCGGTGCGCAGCGGGCAGTATGACGACCTGGACAGCCCGGCCTATTCCATTCTGATGGACGAAGACCGGGAAGAGCGCCGGCGTCGGGAAGGCAAGCCGTCGGAGACGGAAGACCCGTCAGACCGGCCGGATCAGCAGCAACTGCCCTCGGAGGATGAGGATGGGCGCTGAAATCACCCTGCTGGCGGCATTCGTGGCCGGTCTGGCCGGCAGCGCCCACTGTCTCGGCATGTGTGGCGGTATTGCCGGTGCCCTGGGCATGGCGGGCGGGGCCGGCCAGGGCGGTCTGCGGCCCGGCATCAATGCCCTCGCCTACAATCTTGGCCGGATCGGCAGCTATGCCCTGATCGGTGCCCTGGCTGCGGGCCTTGTGGCTCTGGGCGGCGCCGCCCTCTCCCTGTCCCATTGGGGCGGCGCCCTGCGTCTGGCAACGGCGCTGATCCTGATTGCCATCGGTGTGCAACTGGCCTTCAACTGGGCCGGGCTGCGACGAATCGAAGCCCTGGGTGGCCGCGTCTGGCAACGGCTGGCACCACTGGCAAGGCGCTTCATGCCACCCCGGACGCCCTTTCACGCCCTGGCCCTGGGTGCCCTCTGGGGCTGGCTACCCTGCGGCCTGGTCTACACCCTGGTCCTGGCCGCCGCCGTCTCGGGAAACCCGGCCACCGGTGCCGGCATCATGCTGGCCTTCGGCCTGGGCACCCTGCCGGCCATGACCGGCACCACCCTGCTCGGTCGACAATTCAGCCGCCTGCGCGGCCACCCGGCCTTCCGCCGGGGAGCAGGCGCGCTGATGATCATTTTCGGCCTCTGGACGGCGGTCATGCCCCTTGGTCACCTCAACCATGATCACGATCATCCGGACCACGGCCACGATCACATGGCGGTGCTGGTCGCCGATACTGGCCCCCGCGGCTGAAATAAACCCCTGTCTCCGTTAAAATTGGCGCCTTGCCTCTGGCTCCGGGCCTGCCCGGGGCATCCGCATCCTATCCAGCAAGGGGGTCGCATGGCCGAAGAGCGCGATGTAATGGAATATGACGTAGTCGTTGTCGGGGGTGGCCCCTCGGGCCTGGCCTTTGCCATCCGACTGCGTCAGCTCAATCCGGACAGCAGCATCTGCCTGCTGGAAAAAGGCGCTGAAATCGGCACCCACAGTCTCTCCGGCGCGGTCATGGAGCCCGGCCCCCTGGACACCCTGTGGCCGGAATGGCGGGACAATCCCCCCGAGGTCTGTGTGCCCGCCGGCAAGGACGAATTTCTTTTTCTGACCCGGGAAAAGCGCTATCGCCTGCCGACCCCGCCGCAGATGAAGAATCACGGCAATTTCATTATCTCCCTGGGCGCGCTCAACCGCCGTCTGGCGGAGAAGGCCGAGAGTCTTGAGATTGACGTCTTTCCCGGTTTCCCGGCCGCCGAGGCCCTGTTTGACGAGGACGGCCGTGTGAAGGGCGTGCGCTGCGGCGACATGGGCCTGGAGGCCGATGGCAGCCCTGGGCCCAATTATGCCCCCGGCGTTGATATCCATACCGGTCTGACCGTGCTGGCCGAAGGCTGCCGGGGGAATGTGTCCAAGACACTGATCCGGAAATTCGAGCTCGACAAGCAGGCCTCGCCCCAGACCTATGGCCTGGGCATGAAAGAGCTCTGGCAACTGCCGGAAGGCCGGGGCGAGCCCGGCAAGATCCAGCACAGCCAGGGCTGGCCGCTGGACCGCAAGACCTATGGCGGCTCCTTCGTCTATCACCTGGAAAACGATCAGGTCTACATCGGCTTCGTGGTCGGGCTCGATTATGAAGACCCCCACTTTTCCCCCTTCGAGGCCTTCCAGCAGTTCAAGCACCACCCGGAGATGAAAAAGCTACTCGAAGGCGGCGAGATCATCTCCGCCGGCGCCCGCAGTATTGTCGAAGGTGGCTGGCAGTCCCTGCCCAGCATGGACATGCCCGGCGCCCTGCTCATCGGGGACGCCGCCGGCACCCTGAACGTCCCCAAGATCAAGGGGATTCACCAGGCCATCCGCTCCGGCATGGAAGCCGCAGAACACTGGCATGAGAAGGGTGAAACCGCCGGCTTTGACGCGCGCTTCCGAGCCTCGGCCGCCGGCCGGGAATTGAAAAAGGTCCGCAATATCCGCCCCGGCTTCAACAAGGGTCTGTGGCGCGGCCTGTTCACCGCGGCGGTGGAAACCGCCACCCTGGGCAAGCTGCCCCGCACCCTGCCCAATCATGCCGACCATGCCGCCCTCAAGCGGCTGGACGAACAGGAAAAGCTGGAACGGCCCTGGGTGCAACGTGAACTGCCGCCCCGGGACCGCCTGGCTTCGGTGTTTCATGCGGCCACTGCCCACGATGAAAGCCAGCCGGTACACCTCAAGGTCCGCGATCCGGACATCTGCGTGACTCGCTGTGCCGAGGAGTTTGGCAACCCCTGCACCAAGTTCTGCCCGGCCAATGTCTATGAAATGGTCGAGGAAGACGGCCAAAAGCGCCTGCAGATCAACGCCGCCAACTGCGTCCACTGCAAGGCCTGCGACATCAAGGACCCCTATCAGATCATCGACTGGGTCACCCCCGAGGGCGGCTCGGGGCCGAATTATCAGAATTTGTGAGCGGCGGGCAGCGAGCTACGAGCTAAGGAAACTTGCCCGGCTGCATTGGACTAAAGGTCGATTTGGTTGGGCAGGACACTAAGGGATACTGGCTGCGTGGGGAATGACTCCCGGGCGGCCAAGCCGATTATCGAGCCAGGCAGAGCGGCATTAAGCGCTCGTAGCTCGTAGCTCGTAGCTCGCAGCTCCAAGCTCGAAGAATTTCTCAAACCTGGGAGACGACAATGAAAATCCTGGTTCCGATCAAGCGAACCATCGACTACAACATCAAGGCCAAGGTCACTCGTGATGGCAGTGGTGTGGTCACTGACGGGGTGAAGATGAGCATCAACCCCTTCGATGAGATCGCGCTGGAAGAGGCCATCCGCATCAAGGAGCGGGGCGAGGCCGAGGAGATCATCGCTGTCAGCATTGGTGTCAGTGGTGCTCAGCAGCAACTGCGTACGGCCCTGGCCATGGGCGCCGACCGGGCCATCCTGGTGGAAACCGAGGAGGCCACCCAGCCCCTGCATGCTGCGCGCATCCTGCTCAAGATCCGTGAGGAAGAAGGCACCGATCTGGTACTCATGGGCAAGCAGGCCATTGATGACGACGCCAACCAGACCGGTCAGATGCTGGCCGCACTCTGGGGCCGTCCCCAGGCCACCTTTACTTCCAAACTGACGTTTGAGGATGGCTGGCTCAAGGCAACCCGGGAAGTGGATGCCGGCCTTGAGACCATTGCAGTGGAACTGCCGGCGGTGGTGACCACCGATCTGCGGCTGAATGAGCCCCGCTTTGTAAAAATGCCGGACATCATGAAGGCCAAGCGCAAGCCCCTGGATCAGCGCAAGCTGGAAGAACTGGGCGTTGAGGCTCCCGCCAAGCTGGAAGTGGGTACCCATGAGCCACCCCCGGAACGCAAGGGTGGACACAAGGTGGAGTCCGTGGACGAACTGGTCGCCGAACTGAAAGAGCGGGGGGTGCTGTCATGAGCCGCACATTGCTGATTGCTGAACACGACGGGAAACAACTCAATCCTTCCACCGCCAAGGCCCTTACCGGCGCCCTCGCGGTGGGTCATCCGGTGGACATCGCCGTCTTTGCCGCTGATGCCGGCCCGGTTGCCGAGCAGGCCGCCAGCCTGGAAGGGGCCGACAAGGTGCTCAAGGTGGAACGGGCCGAAAACGAGCACCCCCTGGCCGCCACCCTAGCGCCCCAGATCGAGGCACTGGCAGCGGATTACAGCCATGTCTTCATGCCTTCCACCACCTTCGGCAAGGATGTGATGCCCCGGGCCGCGGCCCTGCTTGGCTCGCCCCAGGTCAGTGACATCATGGAAGTGCTGGATGCTCACAGCTTCAAGCGTCCGATCTATGCCAACAATGTGATTGTCACGGTCAAGGCGCCGAGCGATACCGTCGTCACCGGCACCATCCGCACCGCCTCATTCAAGGATGCCCCGGCCGGCGGCCAGGCCGAGATCACGGACAAGAGCCTGGATGTGGAATTGCCCGGCCATAGTCGCTTCGTGGAACTGGAAGTGCACAAGAGCGACCGCCCGGACCTGCAGTCCGCCCAGCGTGTGGTCTCCGGCGGCCGTGGCGTGGGCAACAAGGAGAACTTCGAGATCATCTACCGCATCGCCGACAAGCTCGGCGCCGGGGTGGGGGCTTCTCGTGCGGCGGTGGATGCCGGCTTTGTGCCCAATGACATGCAGGTGGGCCAGACCGGCAAGATTGTCGCTCCCGAGCTCTACATGTGTTTCGGCATCTCCGGCGCCATCCAGCACGTCACTGGCATCAAGGACGCCGGCACCATTGTGGCGGTGAACAAGGATCCCGATGCCCCCATCTTCGAGATTGCCGACATTGGCCTGGTGGGGGATCTGTTCGAGATCATTCCGGAACTGGAAGAAAAACTGGGCTAAAACCCTGCATTTGCAACGGCGATAAAGGAAGGCGACATGTCGGAACCGACACCTGTCTGGCAACCGAGTGAAGATCGTGCGGCCGAAACCAACATGGCCCGCTTCATGGACCACGTCCGCAATGAGTACGCGGGCGAGGTGGCCAACTATGCCGGTCTGCACCGGTGGTCGGTGGAGAACCCGGAGAAGTTCTGGCCAGCGGTCTGGGCCTTCTGCGGCATCAAGGCCTCCCAGCCCTGGGACAAGGTCTTCGAGCCGGGCGGCCATATGCTGGAATCCCGCTGGTTTCCCGGGGCAAGGCTGAATTTCGCCGAGAACCTGCTCCGCTTCCGGGATGACCAGACCGCCATCATCTTTCGCGATGAGCAGGGTCATCAGCGGTCATTGAGCTATCGGGAACTTCACGAGGAAGTTGCCAAACTGGCCAAGGGTCTCAAGGCGGCCGGTGTGGGTGTCGGTGACCGGGTGGCGGGTTACATGCCGCATATGCCCGAGACGATCATCGGCATGCTCGCCGCCACCAGCATCGGTGCCATCTGGTCTTCCTGCTCCCAGGACTTTGGCGTCAGCGGCCTGCAGGACCGCTTTGGCCAGATCGAGCCCAAGGTGCTAATCACCGCTGACGGTTACTGGTACAACGGCAAGGAGATCCATGCCCTGCCGAAGGTGCAGGAAGCCCTGAACGCCATGCCCTCCGTTGAGCACGTCGTGGTGGTACCCAATCTCTCCGACGCCCCGGATTTGTCTGGCCTGAAACAGGCCAGGCTGTTAAAGGACTTTGCCGCTGACGAGGGTGGCGAGATCGAGTTCGAACAACTGCCCTTCAATCATCCCGTCTACATCCTCTTTTCCTCCGGCACCACGGGCAAGCCCAAGTGCATTGTCCACGGTGCGGGCGGCACCCTGATTCAACATCTGAAGGAATTGGTGCTGCATACGGACCTCAAGCGGGAAGATCGCTTTTTCTACTTCACCACCTGTGGCTGGATGATGTGGAACTGGCTGGTCAGTGGCCTGGCAGTGGGCAGCACCGTGATCCTTTATGATGGCTCCCCCTTCCATCCCGGCCCCGAGAGCCTGTTGCGGTTGACCGAGGAGGAAGGCATTACCGTCTTTGGCGCCTCCGCCAAGTATTTCTCCGCCCTTGAAAAGGCAGGCGCGGAGCCGGCCCGTGACCATGACATGTCCAGCCTGAAGGCCATTCTGTCCACCGGCTCGCCCCTGCTGCCGGAGAACTACGACTATATCTATCAGCGGATCAACAACGATGTCTGCCTGGCATCCATTTCCGGCGGCACCGATATCGTTTCCTGCTTCGTTCTCGGCAACCCCATGCTTCCCGTCTACCGGGGCGAGATCCAGTGCCGAGGTCTCGGCATGGCGGTCAATGTCTTCGATGACGACGGCAAGCCGGTCAGCAATCAGAAAGGGGAGCTTGTCTGCACCCACTCCTTCCCCTCCATGCCGGTCTACTTCTGGAACGATGAAGGCAACAAGCGCTACTTCAATGCCTATTTCGACCGCTTCGACAATGTCTGGTGCCACGGCGATTACGCTGAACTGACCGAGCGGGAGACCATGGTTATCTACGGTCGCTCGGACGCTGTTCTCAATCCCGGGGGTGTTCGCATCGGGACTGCCGAGATCTATCGGCAAGTGGAGAAAATGGACGAGGTAGTGGAATCCATTGCCGTGGGTCAGAACTGGAAAGACGACCAGCGCGTGGTGCTATTCGTGGTACTCAAGGAAGGCCTGAGCCTGAACGATGAACTGGCGCAACGCATCCGCAAGACCATCCGCGCCAATGCCACTCCGCGACATGTACCGGCCAAGATCCTTGAGGTGCCAGCCATTCCCCGCACCGTGAGCGGAAAGATCGTGGAACTGGCGGTTCAGCAGATCATTCACGGCGAGGACGTGAAGAACAAGTCAGCCCTCGCCAATCCGGAAGCATTGGAACATTTCCGTGAGCGCCCAGAGCTTGCCCAAGACTGAGTTGGAAACAAATGGCGGGAACAGCCCACTGGCTCGCTGGAAAGCCGACCTGGCTGCGGGTTTCGAATATGACGCCGCTCAGGAGCAGGCGGTTGAAGCCCTGGATGAGCTGCACCATGCCCTTTGCCAACACCGGCCAGGCTGGCTGGAGAGGCTCAGGAGCGGCCTGTTCGGTCCATCCCGGGATCTGAGTCCTGTCACCGGACTTTATCTCTGGGGTGGCGTGGGCCGTGGCAAGACGCACCTGGTGGACCTGTTTCACGACAGCCTGCCCTTCCCACAGAAGCGGCGGCTTCATTTTCATCGTTTCATGCGCCAGGCCCATGAGGGCCTGAAACGATTCGGAGACCGTCAGGACCCCCTGGAAGCCGTGGCCGATGAAGTGGCGCGGGATACGCGAGTGCTCTGTTTCGACGAGTTCTTCGTCTCGGACGTCGCCGATGCCATGATCCTGGGCACGCTCATGGGGGCCTTGTTCCGTCGTGGTGTCACCCTTGTGGCAACCTCCAACATTCCCCCCGACCGTCTTTATGAGGGGGGCTTGCAGCGGCAGCGCTTTCTGCCGGCCATCGATGCCATCAAGCGCCATACCCGGATCATGAACGTGGATAGCGGGGTGGATTATCGCCTTCGTGTGCTGGAGAAGGCGGAGATCTATCATGCCCCCCTGGACGCGGAAGCCGATGAACGCTTGAGGGACAGCTTTTCCCGTCTTGCCCCCGACGGCCGATACGACCTGGACTCTCTCGCCATCGAGGGACGGGAAATTCCGGTCATCGCCGACGGCGACGGCGTTGCCTGGTTCGATTTCCCGGCACTGTGCGAAGGCCCGCGAAGTCAGAATGATTACATGGAGCTGGCCCGCGAGTACCACACGGTCCTGATCGCCAATGTACCGGTGATGGACAGAACCAGGGAGAATGCGGCCCGCCGCTTCATTGCCTTGGTGGATGAATTCTACGATCGCAACGTGAAGCTTATCGTTTCCGCGGAAGCGGAACCGGAAACCCTCTATCAGGGGCAACGGCTGAGATTCGAATTCCAACGGACGATCAGTCGGCTGCAGGAAATGCAGACACGTGAATATCTGGCCCTCCCCCACCTGCCTTGAAGGGAGGGCTCCAATCAGGAGTGAGATGTAATGCCTCATGATGAAATGACGCCCCAGCAGCGGGAGCAGTTGACCCGATGGGTGGAATCCGTTTGCCAGGATCTGGCGCGCCGTCTGGTGCAGCGTGAGATCCTTGGCAAGGACACGCGAGTGGAGAGCCGCTGGGTCTGGCCTGGCAGGCTGGTCATTGGTGTGGCTTTCGAGAAATCCAATCCGGCGCAGAGCAAACTCTGGGTCGTGGGCGGCGAGCAGATCACGCCTGACTTTGTTGCCCTGAAGGTGGCCCGCAATCCCCGTGAAGTTGCCCGGCACCTTGCCCTCGACTGGCAAGCCAAGGGTGCACGGCTGGCCAGTGCCGGGGACGCGAAGGAAGGTGAGGAGCAGGGCCAGCTCGACTGGGGCTCCATGGATCAGTCCCTGCAGGAGCAGGCGGAACTCATGTACGCCCTGGCCGAGGATGACAATATGTGGCCGAATCTCGAGGACGAGCCAGGCGCGGGGAGCGACCGGAAGGATTGATGGAGACCGAGGGGCGAATTGGCAATCAATTCGCCCCTCGGCGGTTTCGGCATAAGCGGCTGCTAACGGGCACGCCCCTATCCAGCCATACAGTCAGTCTCTTTATAGACTCACCCTAGCCCATTCCGGCCACGCGGCTGCCTTCCTCCCGCATCAGGCCCAGGCTGTCGAACTCGTCCACCTGGATGGCTTCGCGCCGGGCCTGTTCGGTCCGCTCCAGCAACTCGGCCTCTTCGGCGGTAATGAGTTCCTTGGCAAGGGCGGTCTTGATCATGGTTTCGTAATCGGCGCCGGGTTCACCCAATTGGCCCTTGCGCGCCGCCTTTCGCAGCTTGCGCCGAAGCTTGCCGGTCTCAAGCATCAGCGCCAGGGCGCGATCCAGCACCGCCATCCGCTCATCACCGTCGGCATCGGGAAGATACATTCCCTGGCTCAAGGTGTCGCGAACCTCACCCGGCCGACTCACCTGAGCAGCCAGACTGCGCTGCCTCTCGTCGGCCACGGACCGCCAACGGCGACCCACCGGGAACGCGAGACGACGGATAAACCAGCCAATGGGCCCGCCGACGTTATGGGACAGTGTCTCGAAGGCCACGTGAATGCGATGGAGACTGTCTTCCAGGCTCCACAACATGGCGTCACGTTCCGCCTCGGGATAGCCACGGTCATGGCCATGCTTGAGCACGGCGGAGGCAAGGTAGAGCTGGCTCAGGGCATCGGCCATTCGACCAGAGAGCTGTTCCTTGCGCTTGAGCTCACCTCGATAGCTCAGCAGCAGGAGATCCGAGATGATGGCAAAACTGGCGGATGCGCGATTCAGGCGACGGTAGATCCGCTTCAGTTCTCTCGGCGTCCCGCCTGGAACCTTGCTGAAACGACCATCGCTGATGCCCAGCAGAATCGCTCTCAGTCCATTGCGGATACCGTGGGCCAGATGACCACTGAAGGCCTGGTCGAAGGCCTTGAGCGGGTCACCGGCTACCTGGCCCTGAACCGCGTTGAGCTCATCCAGCAGATGGGGATGACAGCGAATGGCGCCCTGACCAAAGGTGATCAGGGTCCGGGTCAGGATATTATGGCCTTCCACGGTGATGCCAATGGCGGGGAAACGCTGGAGCTGACCCAGGGGATTGCGCGGCCCAAGACAGACGCCGGCACCGCCGTGGATTTCCACGGCATCATTCACGGCCTCACGGGCACGCTCGGTCATGTTGTATTTCATGATCGCGGAGATCACCGAGGGCTTGTGCCCCTCATCCAGCGCGGCGAGGGTAACCAGGCGGGCGGCATCCATGGCATAGGTGTTCCCGGCCAGGCGGCCCAGCTTTTCCTGGATGCCTTCAAACTCGGCAATGGCGACACCGAACTGCTCACGCACCCGAGCATAGGCACTGGCCAGTCGCAGACTGGACTTGGCAGTCGCCGTGCTCAGGGCCGGCAGGGAGATGGCCCGGCCGTCGGTCAGGCTTTCCATCAGCATGCGCCAGCCACGCCCCACGAACTCCCGACCGCCAATAACGTTGGCCAGGGGCACGAAGACATCCTTGCCGCGAACCGGCCCGTTCATGAAGGACATCTGATTGGGGTCATGACGTTGACCGGTCTCCACCCCCGCCGCGGTGGCCGGCACGAGCGCCAGGGTAATACCCAGATCCTTGTTATCCCCCAGCAGACCTTCTGGATCGTAGAGACGGAAGGCGACACCCAGGAGGGTGGCCACGGGACCGAGGGTGATGTAGCGCTTGTCGAAATTGAGGCGGATCCCAAGCACCTCTTCGCCATCATCATTCTTGCCGCGACAGATAACGCCACTGTCCTGCAGCGAGCCGGCATCACTGCCGGCGTCGTTGCTGGTCAGGGCAAAACAGGGAATTTCTTCGGCCCGGGCAAGGCGGGGAATATAGTGTTGCTTCTGACTGGTGCTGCCGTACTTGAGCAGCAGCTTGGCAGGCCCCACGGAATTGGGGATCATCACAGTCAATGCGGCGCTAATGCTGCGTGTGGCAATCTTCATCACCACGGCCGCATGGCCGTACTGGGAAAAGCCCAGCCCGCCATATTCCCTGGGAATGACCATGCCGAAGAAGCGCTCTTTACGAATCAGTTCCCAGGCTTCAGACGGCAAATCCCGATCCACATTATCGATCTGGTAATCGTCCAACAGGGCACAGAGTGCTTCCACCGGACCATCCAGGAATGCCTGTTCTTCCTCGCTGAGGTTGGCGGGCGTATATCGGAGCAGAGAATGCCAATCCGGCCGACCGGTGAATAGCTCGGCATCCCACCAGGTACTGCCGGCCTCCAGGGCCGCCCGCTCCGTCTCGGAGATTTCCGGCATGGCACGGCGATAGAATGCCATTACCGGGCAGACCAAGAGCAGACGGCGCAGCGGCCCCAGCAAGGCAATCAGGGCAGGCAGCAAGACCAGGACCACGGCAAAACCCAGCGACAGCGGACCGGGACTGGCAAAGTGGACAAGGCCGGCCGTCGCGGCAAGGGACAGAGGCGCCCAGACCCATCGATTGATGGAGAACAGAACACTGCCAAGCAGCAGAAAGATCAGCAGGGCCCACCAAAGGGATTGTTCAGCAAGATAGGTTTCCATTCATCCATACTCCGGCAACACGCGCGTGGCGCAGATTGCAATTCAGGTTTCATCCCCGTCGTCATCGCCCCGCCAGATCAACCGCCCGCGACGGGCCTGCCGGATTCCCAGGGCGAGAGCGATAAAGCCCATCAAGAGATAGGCGACCGCCGGGAACAATACGGCATAACCCGAGAACTCCTGCCCGAGAATGCTTGCCCGGGCCAGTTCCGGCTGCTCCATTCGAACCGCCGGCAGCAGACTTTCGGTGAGGATAAGAGCAGCCGTGTAAAGCAACAAGGCCGCGGCAAATACTGCCATCAAGGCACCGGAGAGGCTGAGAATCAGACCACTACGCCGCATGGGGAGCCTCAGTTGCTGCCCGCCGTGCCCACGGCGTCCGGCTGGGCTTCAGGTGCCGACGCCCGAAAGGCATTGAGTTCACGACAGGCCTCATCGATTCGGCGCAGGGTGGGATAGGCATCCAGCGGAAAATCGAAGCGCCGCGCATTGTAGAGCTGAGGCACAAGACAGACATCCGCCAGCGTCGGCGAATCACCATGACAGAAACGCCCGGTGCGGCCCTCATTGGCAAGCCGACGCTCCAGGGGTTTCAGACCCTGCTCCAGCCAGTGGTGATACCAGCGGGTCTTCTGGCGGTCGCTGACGTCCAGTTCATTGCTCAGGTACTGCAACACCCGAAGATTATTCAGCGGGTGCACCTCACAGGCAATGATCTGGGCCAGACTGCGAACCCGCGCGCGTTCCACCGGCTTGGACGGCAACAGCGCCGGCTCCGGGTGCTTTTCCTCCAGGTATTCGAGAATGGCCAGTGACTGGGTTATCACATGGCCGCCATCCACCAGTGTTGGCACCAGGCCCTGGGGGTTGATGGCGCGATACTCGCCCTTGTGCTGCTCACCACCGTCCTTGACCAGATGCACGGGCTCCTGCTCACAGCGAAGGCCCTTCAGATGCAGGGCAATGCGAACCCGGTAGGCGGCGGTACTGCGCCAATAGGTATACAGCTTCATCCCGGCCCTCCTATAGAGAGCAAACAGTTCCCAGTCCCCAGTGAACAGGCTCGCCGAGCATTCACGGCTTGTCTACTGTTGAGTTCCAAGCCTGGAGCGTGCGCTGCCCTGCCGAAGCGGCACGGCAACCCCGTGGGCACGGCCTGCTGTTCACTGGGCACTGTTCACTGTTCACTTATACTCTTCCACGGTCTGCTCGATGGATCCGAAAATGGAGTTGCCATCGGCATCCAGCATTTCAATCTTGACCGTATCACCAAAACGCATGAAGCCGGTTTTGGCTTCGCCTTCATTGATGACTTCCAGCACGTTCTTCTCGGCCAGGCAGGAAGAACCGAGAGATTCGTCCCGGTTGGCAATGGTGCCGGAGCCCACCAGTGTGCCGGCGGCCAGCGGCCGGGTCTTGGCGGCGTGGGCCACCAGGCGGGCGAAACTGAACTGCATGTCCACGCCACAGTTCGGACGCCCGAATTCCTCACCCTTGTAATGGGTAATCAGCGGCAGATGGACCTTATAGCCTTTCCAGGCCTCACCCAGCTCATCCGGGGTGATGGCGACCGGGGACAGGGCCGAACGCGGCTTGCCGTGAATGAAGCCAAAGCCCTTGGCCAGTTCGGAGGGAATCAGCTTGCGCAGGGAGACATCATTGAGGATCAGGATCAGCTTGATATGCTCGCCGGCCTCTTCCTCGGAGACACCCATTGGCACATCATCCACGATCACGCCCACTTCGGACTCGAAATCGATGCCGTAATCTTCGCTGGCCACCCGAATGGGATCCCGCGGGCTGTCATAGCCGTCGTTGACGGCCTGATACATCAGGGGATCATCCAGAAGCTGGGGCGGCAGCTCGGCACCACGGGCCTTGCGAACACGCTCCACGTGGGGCAGATAGGCGCTGCCATCCAGAAACTGGAAGTTGCGTGGCATCACGGCATCCACGTCATCCTGCTTGAAGGCAAAACTGCCTTCGGCCTTGCCGGCCTCCAGCTCATCAGAGCGGGCCTTGAGCTTCGACTCCACATTGGCCCAGTCTTCCAGAGCGGCCTGCAGCGTCGGGGCAATATCACTGGCCTTCACGGCCTGCTTGAGGTCACGGCTGACGATGATCAGCTCACCATCACGACCCTTTTTCAGGGATGCCAGTTTCATTTGGAAAACTCCTTTCAGTTGTTTTTAAGCTGCGAGCTGCGAGCTTCGAGCGGCGAGCGGCGAGCTGGCCGTGCAAGCTCAAAAGTGATTCTTCATAGCTCGACGCCTGCATGATCTGCGATTCAGGTCAACGAGCCAGGCGCAAGCATTACCTGCTCGTCCCTCGCCGCTCGTCGCTCGCTGCTGGCATTTCAAGGCCTCAGGCCTTGAAATGCTTTTTAAGACCTTTCCAGCAATCCTGGTAGTTCTTGTGCAGGGCCGGGCTTTCCATGGCCTGTTTCGTGGGCCTGTAGGTAAGACAGGTCTCGAACATGAAGGCCATGGTGTCTTCGATCTTTTGCGGTTTCGAGGTATCGGCTGCGGTGGCCTTCTCGAAGCTGCCGGCATCCGGCCCGTGGCCGGACATGCAGTTGTGCAGGCTGGAACCACCCGGTGCGAAACCGCCTTCCTCATCGGCTTCCTTGGCATCATATTCGCCATGAATGAGCCCCATGAACTCACTCATGATGTTGCGGTGATACCAGGGCGGACGGAAGCTGTCTTCCATCACCAGCCAGCGCGGTCCGAAGATCACGAAATCCATATTGGCCACACCGGGCTTACCCGAGGGCGACGTCAGCACGGTGAAGATGGACGGATCCGGGTGGTCATAGCTGATCGAGCCGATGGTGTTGAAGCGGCGCAGATCATACTTGTAAGGGGCGTAGTTGCCATGCCATGCCACCACGTCCAGCGGGGAATGGTCGATGGCTGCCGACCACAGATGGCCCTGGAACTTGGCCACCAGCTCGAAATCCCCTTCTTCATCTTCCCAGGCCGCTTCCGGATAGAGGAAGTCACGGGGATTGGCCAGACCATTGGCACCGATGGGGCCCAGATCCGGGAGCTGCAGGGCCGCGCCGAAGTTCTCGGCCACATAGCCACGAGCAATCTCATCCAGCAACACGACCCGGAACCGCACCCCGCGGGGGATGACGGCAATTTCCTGGGGCTCGATCTCGATCACACCCATCTCGGTGTCAAGGCGCAGACGGCCCTGCTGAGGCACGATCAGAAACTCACCATCGGCGCTGTAGAAGAAACGATCTTCCATGGAGCGGTTGGCGAGATACTGGTAGACCGCAATGCCCGCCTGGGCAGCCGCCGAACCATTGCCGGCCTGGGTGAACAGACCGTCCACGAAATCCACCTTGCCCTTTGGCATGGGCAACTTGCCCCAGCGCAACTGATTGGGCGTCGGCGGCATTTCCTCAAAACGGTTGTGGAAGCTGCCTTCCTTGATCTGGCGGAATTCACCGTGAATGACCGCCGGACGAATACGATACAGCCAGCTACGCAGATTGCGATGCCGGGGTGCGGTGAAGGCCGTGCCCGACAGCTGTTCGGCATACAGCCCATGGGGCGGCCGCTGGGGTGAATTCTGCCCCTCCGGCAAGGCCCCCTCGACCGCTTCGGTGGCAAATTCGCTGCCAAAGCCGGTCATGTAGCCCTTCGATCCATTCATTGCTTACCCCCAGTTGATAGAACCAATCTCACAGGGGCTGCGAGCGGCGAGCAGCGAGCCACGAGCCGGCAGCAAGCCAGCTCGTAGCTCGTAGCTCGTAGCTCGTAGCTCGTAGCTCAGAGAACGCCCCGCTTCTCCTGGTCGCGCTCGATGGCTTCGAACAGGGCAGTGAAGTTGCCTTCGCCGAAGCCTTCGTTGCCCTTGCGCTGGATGATCTCGAAAAAGATCGGGCCGATGACGTTCTTGGTGAAGATCTGCAGCAGCAGACGGTCCTTGTTTTCCTGATCGGCATCGATCAGCAGACGCAGGTCCTTCATCTTGTCCACGGGCTGGCCGTGGCCGGGGATGCGCTCATCGATCAGCTCATAGTAGGCATCGGGTGTGTCGAGAAAATCGATGCCCTTGCTGAGCAGGTTCTCCACCGTGTCGTAGATGTTATCGGTGAACAGGGCAATGTGCTGGATGCCCTCACCGTTGTACTCATTCAGGTACTCGACGATCTGGGACTTGTCGTCGGAGGACTCGTTGATCGGGATCCGCACCATGCCGTCAGGGCTGGTCATGGCCCGGGAGTTCAGGCCCGTCTTCTTGCCCTTGATGTCGAAGTAGCGGATCTGGCGGAAGTTGAAGAGATCCTCGTAGAACTTGCACCACTCGTCCATGTTGCCGAAGTGGACGTTGTGGGTGAGGTGGTCCACATATTCCAGACCAAAGCCCTTGGGATTCTTCTCAACACCCTCGAAGAAGTCGAACTGGTCTTCATAGAGATCGCCCTGATCACCGTACTGATCCACCAGATACAGGGCGCTGCCGCCGATGCCTTCAATGGCCGGGACATCCACCGCCAGGGTCTCGGGCTTCTTGCCAAACTTGGTGGCACCCTTTTCCAGTGCCAGTTTCATGGCGTGATCGGCATCCTTGACGCGGATGGCGAAGCCGGTGGCACAGGGGCCGTGCGCCTTGGCAAAGTCCTCGGCAAAGCTGCCCGGCTCCTCGTTCACCAGGAAATGGCTGTCATTCTGGCGATACAGGGTGACATTGCGCTTCTTGTGCTTGGCCACGGCGGTGAAGCCCATGGCCTTGAACAGGTCGTGCAGCAACTGCGGATCGGGCGCGGCGTACTCGACGAAATCAAAACCGTCGGTGCCCATGGGATTGTCATACTGTTCGCTCATGATCGCTCTCCATTGAAAAGCCATACAACGCGGCCACCCCACAAGGTCCGCCCCTCCCGGCTCGCTGCGGGCCCGGCTTCTTGTGGGGAGTGCCGCCACAACTGAATTCTGGCGGCCATTATACCGGAGGCCGACCGCTACCGTCAGGCAATGGGGGCTCACCGCATTGATCCAAATCAAATTCTTTTGCCCCCGCCTGGACTTATGAGAAAACCCTAATGAACCGCCCAGAGGGCTCTACCCTCGACTCAGCGCACCCCCACGGAGCGGATTCGCGGCGTCGAGGCCCAATTCAAGCCTTTATGACCGGCCAATCGCGATCCGTCTATCCTGCCCTTCAATCCAAACCGGTCTGGATTCCGACAAATTCGGACAGAAACGGTCGGACACCTCCCTGTGTCCGCGCTTCAGCATGGAATTGCCTAGAACTCGCTAGCCAGACGCAGCCACACATTGCGCCCCGGCTCCGGGATCCGGGCACTGACCGCCCCCAGCTCAGCCTCGCCCCTCTGGATGTGTTCTGCATAGGCCTCGTCAAGAAGATTATCTATCCCCAGGCTCAGCCGGAAATGATCACCCAGGTGGCCGCCGGCATAGGCGGAAAGAACCCAGAAACCCGGTGTCGTGTCGCTGTCGAGGCCGTAGATGGTGCCGTAGCCCGAGTGAACCCGGTCCTGACGCGCGACGGCACGGGCATGGACACCGCCAAAATAGCGTCCGTTGTCATGCCCCAGGCCCAGGGTAAGTTCATGGGGCGAAGCCTGGGCCAGTGGGCGATTGTCGCTGTCATTGGTGCTACGCAGCCAGGCCAGACTGGCGTTGAAGTGCCAGGCATAATTGAATCGATAAGTGAGATCCGCCTCGCCACCCTGGGTGGTGGCATCAATATTCCGCGCCTCACTCGCCTCCCGGCCCGGCTCGACAATCAGAACATGGTCTCGCACCTGGCCGTAGAACAGAGACAGATTGGCGCTCACGCGTTCGCCACGGTATTGCATTCCCATGTCCAGCTGGGTCAGCGCCTCGTCATTCAGATCGAACACCCGACGCCGCTCCCAAAAATCGGGGGCTCGCTCAGCGTGTCCCAGGCCCACGTACAAGGTCAGCGGCTGCTCAACGAGATCGTGGCTATAGCGAATGAATCCGCTACTTTGGCTGGAACGAGCTCGTTCACCCGTCGTCGCGCCGCCGAAGCCGTCTTCATCCAAGGCGGTGGCCCTGGCCCGGTCCAGGCGTAAACCCAGTTTCACGCCACGGCGCTCGTCGAGCATCCGCTCCGCTTCCAGGAAAACACCTGCGTCGTTGAACTCAGCCGTATCCTCGCGCGGCACCTGCCGAAACCCGAAGGCATCCGATCCCATGATCCGATTGCCTCGATGCCGGTTTTCCATCCAGTCCACTCCCAACTGCAGCTGCCAATGGCTCGCCGGCGTCATGCTGGCCGTCGCCCTCAGGCCCCGGGTGTGCCGATCGGGATAGCTGACCATGGGCATCATGGGTGGCTGTCTCAGGCGGAAGTTGTCCATGACATGGTCGATGTAATTGTAAAAGGCCAGCGCTTCGATCTCGTCCAGCCAGCCGTTGAGGTCCTCTCGTGAGGCCCGGAGACTGTAGCCGGTTCGTTCGAAACGGGTACCGTCCATGCCGCGATCGTCGTAGGCAGCCTCGGCATCGCTGCGCTCGTGACTGAGTTCCACATGGGTGCGACTGTCGGGCGTCCAGCCCAGCACCACGCTATTGCTCCATCGCTGGTAGGCGGAATGGACCCGCTCGCCATCCCCATCCCGGTAATCGCCCTGACTGGAAGTGGTACCAATCAGGCGGGCATAACCCTGGGAACCGCCGCTGGTCACCTCGCCGGTGAAATCCCGCCGCTCGAAACTGCCTGCGGAGAAGCCGGCGTAGCCTTCAATGGTCTGTTCATGAAAACGACTGCGCTCCCGTTCAAAGCGGACCACGCCGGCACTACTGGCACCGTAGCGCACTGACTGCGGGCCCTTGATTACCTCGATTCGGTCGAAGGCTTCCGGGTAGACATAAGCCGTGGGCGGGTCCATGCGTCCACCGCAGCCGCCCAGGATGACGCTTTCATCCAGCAGGATACTGAGACGCGAGCCACCCATGCCCCGCAATACCGGGTCACCACTGGTGCCCCCCTTGCGGCTAAGTCCAAACCCCGGAATGGACTTCAAATAGGCACCGCCATCGTGGGCCGGCATCCCCACCTGTGGTTGCCGGGGATCCAGAAGAAGCCGGTAAGGGTCAAGCATGGCCGGCGCGGTCACCACCACAGTGTCCAGGCGCAGGGAGCGACGCAAGTCTTCCAGCAAGCCTAACTGCGACTCGGTGTCACTGGCCTTCTCGCCAGCAGAATGATCCTGGGCCTGCTCGGCCCCCTCAGTTTGTTTTGCCCAGGCAGGGGCGCAGGCGAGCGCCACCACCAGGGCGGTCGTCAGAATTCGATTCATGATCCGTCCTCAATCGTTTGTGATTCTTGTGCCGACCTGCCGGAGCAGGTCGATGCATTCAGGCAATACGATTGAGGGGAGGCGCACGGACGGGGGGAAGGAAACCGCTGACTCTGCCGAGCCATTGGGAAGCCGCTGCCGGCTGAAGCCGACTGGCAAGCGGCAAGGGCTGTTCCGCCGGCGGGCAGGGGCCGGGCACGGCACTGCCCAGGGGAGACCAGGGACAATGAGGGGGATTGCCTTCGGCATCACCACCCTCGTGGTGGGCATGGTGGGAATGGTGGGAATGGTGGGCGTGGTGGTCCGACTCATGGTCGCCGCCAGCCTGCACTCGCTCAAGAAAGCCCGAATCCCAACCCTGATGAGGGCAGAAATCAATCCAATCCGACTGCCCGGGCATGAAGCCCGCCGGCACCACTGCCCGAAGCCCCAGTGACAGGGACAACAGCAGCAGGAAACCATAACGGGTCAGGATAGAAGCCATCTTCATTCACAGTCCTTTCAGACTGGGTCCAAGTCTAAGGAACCTCTGATCAATTCTCGAGATTAAGGCCGTCAAGAACCCCTGCGGCGGGCGGATTACAATTCAGTACGAACCTCGATCAGTTCCGGAAAGAACTGCAGGTCCAGGGCACGCTTGAGGAAGCTCACTCCGGACGACCCGCCGGTGCCGG
>NZ_JAYGII010000017.1:0-64964 GCF_034931365.1 Natronospira elongata | reverse complement strand
TCCGCATCATGGCAACACTTCGGATCGCTGCGGTCTGTGCGGTGGCGCACCTATCCCACCATCCCCAGAATCAATTTATTCCATAACCCTTACCCAGTTACGTACGCTGCCGCACCGACACCGCAAGCCCGGTCTTCTACGCTTGGCTTTCGGAATTGGTTTCTGGATCAGAAGAAGGTCCGCTTCGGACCCTACGATCCAATCCACGCGGAGAATGACAATGCACACAACACTAGGACCATGCTTCTGGAAATCCATGAGCACTGTTTCGGTTCTGGCGGCAACTTTACTGCTTCTCACCGCCTGCGCCTCAGTGCCTGAAGCTCCTCCGTCGTCGCTGGCCGAGGCCAGGGATGCCATTGCCAGCGCCGAGCAGTCGGATGCCCGACAGTACGCCGGCGCCGAACTCGACGAAGCCAATCGAAAGCTGGCAATGGCAGAGAACGCCATGTCATCCGAGAAGCGGACCGAAGCGGATCAATATGCACAGCAGTCTCGCGTCACCGCGGAACTGGCCATGGCGAGGACCTCAGCCGCCAAAGCGGAGGACGTCAACCGTCAAATGCGCCGGGATGCAGAAGCTTTGAGTGAAGAACTGGAACGCACAGGAGGCAAGCAATGAATATTTCCATTCCACAGCCAACGACATATGGCCGGACCTGCGCGGCGATCATCCTATCCGTCCTATTCCTTGCCGGATGTGCAAGCAGCCCCGTGAGCCCGGACGGCGCCTCGGACGCCCGAAGCAACCTCACCGCCTTGCAGAATGATCCTGAACTGAGCAGTCGGGCCCGGGTTGAGATCCGACAGGCCGAAGAGGCCGTCAAACTCGCCGAGGAGCCATTGTCTGATTCCCAGGCAGCCTTGGGTGAGCACCGTGTTTATATGGCGGAACACAGGGTAGAGATCGCCAAGGCCAGAGCCGCTGCCAAACTGGCCGAGGATCAGCGTGCCCAGCTCGACCAAGACCGTAGTGATACACGTCTAACGGCACGTACTCGTGAAGCCGACCGGGCGCGGTCGGATGCTTCCAGAGCACGCAGCTCGGAGGCGGACATGCAACGACGTCTTGAAGAGCTGGAGGCCAAGGAAACGGAACGCGGCATGGTCATAACGCTGGGCGACGTTCTCTTTGATACGGGCAGCGCTCAGCTCCGTGGAGATGCCAACCACACCCTCAACAAGCTGGTGAGTTTCATGCGGCAGTATCCCGATCAGCGTCTCGTGATCGAAGGTCATACGGACAATGTCGGCGGTACTGCCCTCAATCAGAGGCTTTCACAGCAGCGTGCCGACTCGGTCAGACAGTATCTGACGCAAAATAACATCGCCTCAAATCGAATTTCGACCTCGGGCATGGGGCTTCATCGACCCATTGCCGACAACAACTCGGCCGCCGGACGGCAACAGAATCGCCGAGTGGAAATCGTCATCGAGTAGATGCAGGCCTCTTGGCGGTAGATCGCCAGGCAGGCAGCATCATTATCTGAGTCACGCGGTACGGCCTAACAGCCGTACCGTTTTTTTTTTATGGGGAACACAAAACCGATCTTCCCCACTTTCGTGATGCTCCCTGGCTTGGCCTCGGGTCGGGAGACTGGCATGATCAGTCCCTCCCCTTCCTCCTGGCGGAGTCGATTGATGCACGATGCGAATGAATCCCGGGCAGCCTTGGGTAATCGGGCACTCTTTCCCGAGCTACGATTTGATGTCTATGCCAACCATGGGTCGGTTTCGCCCTTGAGCGAACCGGTACAGGCAGCAGTAAATGAAGTGCTGTCGGCACAGGCTCGTGAGGGCATGGGGATATTTCCGGCCGAGGTGGAGCGACGGGAGCGTGTTCGTGAGCAATTCGCCTCGCTCATCGGGGCGACTGGTGAAGATATCGGCCTGGTGGCGAATACCTCCGCCGGCGTGCTTGCCATTGCCCATTCCCTGCCCTGGCGGAGAGGCGATCGGGTATTGGTATTCCGGGGGGAGTTCCCCACCAATGTAACCCCATGGCAGCAAGCGGCACGGCGGCTGGGACTGGAACTGGTTTGGATGGATGCCGAGGACTTTCGCCTGGACCGGGTGGCTGCCATGGAACAGTTCGAGCAGCATTTGGCCGAGGGAATCCGCCTGGTGGCCGTGAGCGCCGTGCAATTCACCACCGGCCAGCTCATGCCGTTGGAGGAGATGGGTGAATCCTGCCGTCGCCATGGCAGCGAACTTTTCGTGGACGCCATTCAGGCGCTGGGCATTGTGCCCCTGGATGTGAAGCGAATGGGCATTGATTACCTGGCTTGCGGCAGTCACAAGTGGCTGATGGGCCCGGAAGGCGTGGGTTTTGTCTATATAGCCCCTCAGCGCACGGATCAACTGGAGCCCAACCTGGCCGCCTGGATCAGCCATGAGGATGCCTTCGAATTCCTCACTGGCGCAGCCGAGACCCTGCGCTATGACCGCCCTATTCGGCGTGGGGCCCGGATGCTGGAAAGCGGCACCTTCAACAACCTGGGCTGTGCCGGCCTGGAGGCCAGCATTGGGCTGATCCAGTCCCTGGGCGTGACCCATATCTTTGAGCATGTCCAAGCCTGGCATGACGGCCTGGAACCGGCCCTGCAGGCGCGGGGTTTTGAAAGCGCCCGGATGACTGACCCGGCCGGTCGCTCGGGTATCCTCAGCCTGCAGCCGCCGGATAATCGGGCCGCCGCGGAATGGGCGGGCGAACTGGGCGAACGGGGAATTTCCTGTGCCAGCCCGGCCGGCTGGCTGCGCTTCACGCCGCACTGGCCGAACCCGGCCACCGAAACGGAGAGGGTGATCCGGGCCGTGGACTCGATCCTGCATCAGGGGCATTGAGAAAATCTGGGCGATGAAGACAAGTCGCCTTTCCCGCCCCCATCAACCGATGTTCAACGGCGCGAGATATTCAGCGATACTGGCGTAGATACTTTTTCTCAAACAGTGACTTGGACCAGTGCCAGAGGCGGCTATTAGGCAGCACCCAGTTACGCTTTTCGCTGCGGGTGACCAGCATGCCCTTATCCATGCTGTCGACAATGCACATCAATTCAGCCTTGAAGGTAGCTTGGGCTTTACGCCCATTCAGTTCTGCATGCATATTCTTGGCGGCCGCTTCGGCCTGCAGGTCGGCCATATGAGCCTGCTTGGGCATCCACTCCGGGCCGGGGAAGGAACCTGAATCACCCGCCACATAGACCCGTTCGTCGTCTTCCACCCGGCAGTAGGCATCGGCCTTGAGCAGCCCCCCCTCGGAGCGGGTGAGCTCGGTATTATCGAACCAGGGATTGCCGGTCATCCCCGGCATGAACAGGATCAGATCGGCGGGAAATTCACCGCCTTCCGTGGTGACCTTGTCTTCGGAAAAGCCCTTGAGCTTGTGCCCCAGGTGCGTCCGGATGTCGCGACGTTCCATTTCCGCCAACAAGCGCTTCACCGCCTTGGGCCCGAGACGCTTTCCCGGCTCCGGTGCCGGAGAGAAGAAAACCAACTCAAAACGATCACGCCGACCCTGCTTACGCAGCAGACTATCAATGCTGAACAGAAACTCGAACATGGGTCCGCCGCGCATGGCCTGGGGCTCGGCGGGATTGCCGGAAAAGCCGAAGGCAATGCTGCCACCTTCCATATCGTCCACCGCCATCTTGATCCGCATGGCCGATTCCACCCCTTCACAGGGGGTAATGGCATGCTCGATACCCGGCAGCTTTTTGAGAAAGCGGCCACCGGTACCAATCAGGATGGCATCGTTTTCCACCTCGCCGTTATCGGTAAGCAACAGCCTTCCACCCAGATCCAGGCCGGTGGCACTGGCCTGGTGATAACGAATGTGATGACGTTCAAAGAAACCGTCCAGACGACGGACAATATCATCCGGCTGACGCTGGCCGGTGGGCAGCCAGATCAGGCTGGGCAGGAAGACAAATTCGGGACGCGGAGCGACCAGGGTAATCTCGGCCTGCCCGTCCAGCGCCCTCAGGTGACGAGCTGCGGTGAGCGCGGCAAAACCGCTCCCGACGATGGTGACCTTATGGCTCATTCGCTTTCGGCTCCTCGGTCTTTTTGGCTTGGGGTGATCGCGGGGGTGATCGCGAATGAATTCGCGCCTACGGTGTCGGCCTTCAATTCACCGGGGCCTTGATGGTGAAGGCACCCCGCAGTTCCCCGGCTTCATAGCCGTACGCCTGATCATGAGGGTAGCGTTCATCCAGGCTGCGGCGGATCTCCTCACTCATTTGCTCACGATCACCGTGGCAAACCAGACATTGGCTCTGGACCGCAATGGGCCGCATATAGCGATAGAATGCTTCATCCCCTTCGGTGACCAGCTCGAAATTGTCCATCTCGGCAAATTCCTCGCCTTCCTCATGGCGCTCCTGGAACGAGGTCAGGACCTCGCGCTCCCAGGCATCAGGCGCACCCAACAAGGGATTCCGTACCCGGGTTCCCACCCGGGAAACCCGCCAGCCCCGCTCCAGAGACAGAGCCATCTTGATCGCCGGGGCCTGGTCTCGACAGACCGTAATCGCCTGGGGCGGACCACCGTCCCGCATGGCCGACTGGAGCCGCTCCATGAGATCGCCCGCCAGCCGACCGGTCATGGTTCGGGCCTCGGATCGAAATTCCTCCTGTTCCATTTCACGGGGAACAGCCGTCACCGGCAGCACCAACAGAACGGCCAGAATGATTCGGATGGATGTCATGAATACCTCCCTGCCCGCTTCAAGGCTCATTAGTTTAGCGACCCCTCATATTATAGGGGCAATTTGCCGCCCACAAGTTGTCTCTGATCAATCAAATGGGCACTCGATAGGCCTCTGTGTAGTTGCGGGACCGGCCCTGGCGATGACCGCCGTCAACATGGACGCTGGTCCAGTGGTGCAAGCTGGGGTTCGTCCAAGCCTGGACGCTTTAATGCAGTCATTTCTGGAGGTGACAATCATGCGCATGTTAACTACCCCCCGCCGCAGCTGGATACCCAATCTGGATGCGGATTTCGACCGATTGTTTGACCGTTTCTCCCCCATGCTCACTCGGACGGATGAATCATTGGGCCTGACGGAATGGAATCCGGCCGTGGATATTCGCGAGGAAGCAGATCGTTTCCTGGTGCTCGTGGACATTCCCGGCGTGGCGCCAGAGGAAGTGGACATCACCCTAGAAGGTGGCTTGCTCACGATCAGCGGCGAACGCAAGGAAGAGAAGTCCACCGACGACGAACATTATCGCCGTTCCGAGCGTTTCCACGGCAGTTTCTTCCGGCGTTTCAGCCTGCCGGATACCGCGGACTCCGATCATGTGAGCGCACGCTCCGACAAGGGTGTTATTGAAATCACCATCCCCAAGAGCAAGAAAGCCAAAGCGAACCGGATCCCGGTCAAGAGCTGAACCGGGTCGCTGGCAGCGACTGAAACATGAAAGAGCCCCGAGCCATGCCGGCTGGGGCTCTTTCACTGGGCCGCCGGTGAACTTGCCCCCGGACAGTCGGAGCGCCTAGCTGAGAACAAAAGTCACCCGCATGTCCACGCGGTAGCCGGTCACCTTGCCATTTTCCACATGCACCTTCTGTTCGGAGACCCAGGCACCGCGGATACCGTCGACGGTCCGGGCCGCTTTCTCGATCCCTAGCTTGATGGCATCTTCAAAGCTTTCTGTCGATTGAGCGCTGATCTCGATAATTTTTGCGACTGACATAGCCGGACTCCTTCCAGGCGTGTTTTGTGATTCAAAACGCAAGTGTGATCGCCCCGTACCATCCGGACATTGACCGCAGTCATCGATTCGGCCCATCGGGCGAGGCGATGACCGCGGTCAATGCCATCCAAGCTGCCGGCCCACAAAATCGGAGTTCCCTGCCAACGGGAAGCACTAGCCATGAAAAGGGATGATCACCGGGGCAACGGCCATGCCAGCGACACTTTCGTGATGTCGTGCCCGAAATGTCGCAAGCCATTGATGCTGTCCACCAGGGAGTTGGAGGTGGGCCATGAGCTGGAATGCATCCATTGCCAACACAATCTTCACCTGTCCACCACCACGCTCCCGGGCCAAAGCGGCCAGTTTTGGACCCTGGTCAGTACCGAGGAGAACCGAAACCAGCACTGAACGCGAAACCGCCAGCGGCGCCCCCGTCCTAATCTGTCGACCTGTCCGGCGAAGCCCTGGCCCGGGTCCGCGCGCCGATTCTGATGATCATTGGCTCATTGGACCGGACGATCTACCGACTGAGTCGTTCAGCCACGCGTCAGATCACCACCATCTACGAGTTGCGTCTGATCGCCGATGCCTCCCACCTGTTTGAGGAGCCGGGCAAACTGGATGAGGTCGCTCAAGCTGCCGCAGCGTGGTTCCTGCAGCATCTAGCTGCGCCCGAGACCGAGATACCGCTCACGCAGCCATAGACAAATACCGGCCCAAGGACATACACCGATGAGAACATACACCGGCAAAAACGACCTGGCCGCACACCAGTCTGCCTGAAGGGACCAGATCGACGACCCTGAAAAGGGCACTGCAAACCTCCACGAACACCCTGCTTTTTGTTCCCCAGACCAAGCACTACTTCCCAGGTGACAAACCATTGACCCCGGTCACCACCTTCCCGAACTGCCGCTCATAGGATGAAGTTGTTCAGCATTGGGAGCAGACGCATGTTCGAGCTATTCGAGGATCGCGAACAGGCCGGTCGAGCCCTGGCGGCGGCCCTGGCACATTATCGGGACGAACCAGGGCTACTGGTGTTGGGGCTGGCCCGTGGCGGCCTGCCGGTGGCGGCCGAGGTAGCCGCCGGTCTTGGCGCGGAACTGGATGTGCTGGTCATACGCAAGATCCGCGCACCGGGGCACCCTGAACTGGCCATCGGTGCGGTGGGACCCGACCAGGTGCGCGTACTCAACGAGGACATCATCACCCAAATGGGTATCTCATTGGCTGAACTCGTTCATGCCACTCACAAGGCCCGTGCGGAACTGACTGAACGGGAGCACCGCTATCGCCTGAAACGTCCCGCGACTCCCGTGAGAGGTCGAACGGTTATTATCGTGGATGATGGCCTGGCCACTGGTGCTTCGCTGGAAGCGGCCATTGCCAGCGTACGCCAAGGTCAAGCCACCCGCATCATTACCGCAATTCCGGTCGGCGTTCCAGATGCCGTGCAGCGACTTGAATCCCGATCAGACCAATTGATCTGCCTGATGGCACCCAAAAACTTCGTTGCAGTCAGTCGCTGGTACCGGCATTTCAACCAGGTCTCCGATGATGAAGTTATCGCCTGCCTCAATCGTTTCCAGAAGAACACAGCCGATGGCGGCCCGCAATCAACAGATACTCACGACTCTCCACATCGCCCGCATCACAGTTGAAGGAGCGACCCCATGAACGGAAAACACCCTGTGATCGACAACCAGCCGGTGATCATTCCTGCGAAAACCTGTTCACTACAGGCGCGTCTATCCGCCCCGGCCCAACTGGATTCACTCGCATTGATCCTGGAATCAGCCAGCACCAAACGGCGGGACATTCGCCACCTAGGCCAGGCGCTGAATCGCTTTGGCATTGCCAGCCTTAGTCTGGATCTCCTGGAGGGCTGCGATGCAGATAACGGGATCTCACCAGCATGGCAGCATTTCAACTTGCCGCTTCTCTCGAACCGCCTGCGGCATGTCATCGACTGGATTGAAGAGGAGCCCTCACTGACTGGACTACCCATTGCAATCGTCGCTTCCGAATCTGCTGCAGCCGCCGCGCTGGTTTGTGCGGCACGGCAACCACACCGAATTCAATCCCTGTTTCTATATGATAGCCGCCCGGATCTTGCCGGCAGTCACCTCGCCCGAGTCCGTGCCCCAATTCTGTTCGCCCAGGGCGAGAATGATCATGCCACGCGTCATACCCTGCAGCGCACTATCTCACGCCTCGAATGCTCATTCAGAAACGCCATATTTGCGGGCACGGGCCGCCTGACATCCAGCAAGATGGCCTGGCAAGCTCTTATGGAGCTCGCCTGCAACTGGTTATCGGTGCAGTCCCGCCATCCGCCCCCGCCGGCACCTGTCTGCAGAAACCCCCTGATCATGCTCGGCCCTCAGACATCCGCCCGGGAGAAGCTGGGCTATTCAGGAGATATAGCCAGATGAAAACCGGTCAAGCCTGTATCCGCAGTGTGGTCTGCATCGAGGCAGAGGCCTCCATCCGTGAGGCGGCCCGACTAATGCGTGAGCATCATGTGGGCAATCTTGTCATCCTCGGAAGCGGGACGGATCGTCAGCGCCCGGTGGGCATCATCACCGACCGTGACCTGACTGTGGAAGTTATCGCCATGGAGGTGGACATGGACAGTGTCAGTGCCGGAGATCTTTTCGCTTCTCCGAAGCTCATTACCGCAGGTGTCGATGAAGAGCTGGAGCAAACCCTGGAGATAATGCGACGGCACGGTATCCGTCGGGTGCCGGTAGTGGAAGCCGACGGCCGCTTGGCCGGCATTCTCGCTCTGGATGATGTGGTGGAAATACTTGCCGAGCAACTGTCGATGATTGTAGGTGTAATTTCCCGCCAGCCTGGTGTCGAGGCTCGCCGGCGGGGCTAAAATCAAAGGTGAACCATGCAGATGTTGATCGGTGATATCGGCGGAACACGCCTGCGGCTGCGCTTGTTGGAATCGACAGGCAGAGAGTGGCAGATTCGGCATGAATCCATTCGCCGGAGCGAGGAATTTGACAGCCTGGAAGCTGCCTTGCGGAGCTTTCTCGAAGAGTTATCCCGGAGCGAGCGAGCCAATATCGTTGAGGCCTGGCTGGCGGTGGCCGGCCCCGTGTCCAACGGCCGGGTGCGGTTTACCAATCTGCCCTGGGAGAGCGAGGCACGTTTGCTGGAAACGGCGCTCAAACTGCCCAGAGTTCACCTGATCAACGACCTGGAAGCCCTGGCGCACGCCCTCCCCCATATTCCTCAAAGGCAATTGATCCCCATTCAGAAAGGCCCTCAGGAAAGCGGCCCACGCCTGCTGGTATCCGTCGGTACCGGGCTGGGAGTGGCGATCTGGTTTGTGGAAGCGGGTGGGATTCGCGTGTTGGCATCCGAAGGCGGTCACATCGATTTCGCCAGCCAGTCAAGGGAGCAGCATGCACTATGGAAGTCTCTGTCGAAATACCATGGTCATGTCAGCTACGAGCGATTGCTGTCGGGCTCGGGCCTGATGGAAATCTACAAGTACCATTGCGAACAACAGTCTTGCATGCCCTTTAATGGCCACACTCTCACCGAGGACCCGGCACCGCTGATCTGTCAGCGAGCGGAGAACCGCGAGGACAAGGCGGCCAATGCTGCCATCTGTTGCTTCAGTGAGATTCTTGGTGCATTCGCCGGCAATGCCGCGCTGATCAGCCTGGCCACTGGCGGTGTCTACCTGGCCGGCGGCTTGCTTCGCCGCTTACACCCCTTCCTCTCGGACCATCACTTCATCCAGGCCTTTCACCGGAAAGGCCGCCTTCAGGCATTGATGCAGACCATCCCCATCCATGCCGTAACCACACCAGAACCAGGTCTGGAAGGCATCGCCCGCCTGGCCATCCGGGAAAGCCTTGCTGGCAGCGAGCGAAACACGGGGGGCCCGGAGCAACCCAGCAACGCTGGTATCCACGCGGGGGCGTATTATCGCCTGCCTTGAGCCCGGAACTCCCTCACTCTTCACCCACGGGCATCATCCACGGCCGTCCATGATTCGGAATTTACCGGCAGCGAAATCATGGCGCGATGATGTTCGCCCAGATAGGACTCCAGGGTTTGCCGATAAAGCGATTCATAGGCCAGTACACGCTCACCCCAGCCGAAGGACGAGGACTGGGCCATGGCGTTGGCAATGATTTGTCTCCAGTCATCTGGTGACTGCCAGGAAGCCAGGGCCCGGTCCACCGCATTCAGCAGTTTCTCGCTGTTGACCGCTTCCATTTGAAAACCGTTACCGCGCTTTGGATCCACACCGACATCGATCACCGTATCCAGCAATCCACCCACCGGACTGACCACGGGAATGGTGCCGTAGCGCATGGCACACAACTGGGCCAGACCACAGGGTTCGAAGCGGGAGGGCATAAGCAGCATATCCGAGGCAGCATATACCTGGTGGGCCAGGGCTTCATCGAAACCCTGCTTGAAGGCCACCCGTCCCGGCCAGCGATGGGCCGCCGCCTTGAGTGCCCGGCTGACAGCCGGTTCCCCATCACCGAGCACCACGACATCAAGGTCGTTTTCCATCAACGCCGGCAAGGCCGCCAGCAACAAATCCGTACCCTTCTGCTCGGCCAACCGCCCCACCCAGGCCAGCAGCGGGCGACCCGGCTTGCGCTGAACAATCAGACCCAGACGCCGCCGGAGTCGATCTTGTTCCGCCTGTTTTGCCTTGCGGGTCTCGTTCAGATCAGTGCCATCATAATGATGGCTCAGCGAGGGGTCGGTGACCGGGTTCCAGGCTTCAGTATCAATGCCGTTAAGGATACCCGTGAGCTTGTCCGAACGGGATCGTAGCAATCCATCCAGACCGGCACCGAACAGGGGCGTCTGTATCTCCCGGGCATAACCCGGGCTGACAGTCGTAAGCCGGTCGGCAAAAACCAGCCCGCCCTTGATGAAGGCCACATCGCCATGAAACTCCAGCGCCTCGGGGTCATGAAGATCATCGGGAAGACCAAGCCGGGCCAGTATCTCGGGCGGAAAACGGCCCTGATAGGAAAGGTTGTGAATGGTGAACACCGTGGGCCGTTCGCAGCCGTTCATCCGCATCCAGACCGGTACCAGACCCGTGTGCCAGTCATTGCAATGCACCAGATCCGGCTCCCAGTCCAGACCCAGCGCCCCACCCGCGATATCCGCCGCCATTCGGCTCAGATGACTGAACTGTACGGGGTTGTCAGCCCATGGCTTGCCGCTTCGATTCAGATAAGGACGCCCCTCCCGCCTCAGTAGAGCAGCGGTCTCCACCATCCAGACGGGAACCGCTCCATGACCATTCTTATAGGCAAGCAAGCGACCCTTGAAACCCCGCGCCCGAGCTAGAGGCCTGGCCTGTTTGGAAAGACGCGAAGAATAGGCCGGAATCAGAACGCGCACATCATGGCCGCGCGCGGCCAGTGCCCGGGGCAAGCTACCCATGACATCGCCCAGTCCGCCCACCTTGACCAGGGGCGCCATTTCCGCAGCCACCATCAGTATCTTGAGTCGTTTCATGATCCTTCCCTCCATTCCAGGTAAACGGCGCCCAGGGGTGGCAGACACAAGGCAGCGGACCAGAGCCGGCCCATCCAGGGCGTATTGACCGCTTGTACCTGCCCGAGATTGCCCACGCCACTGCCGCCATAGCTGTCGGCATCGCTGTTGAGCACCTCCCGCCACACACCCCCCTCGGGCAAACCGATACGGTAGTTCTCACGTACCACGGGGGTGAAGTTGAAGAGCGCAAGCACATACCGAGCTTGCGCCCCTTTCCTCCCGGGCTCCCGGCGCATGAAGCTAATCACCGACTGGTCGGCGTCATGGCAGTCAATCCACTCAAAACCACTGGCATCGAAATCACCCCGGTGCAGAGCCGGTGTGTCTCGGTAAAGCCGGTTCAGGTCCCGGACCAGCCGATACAGGCCGGCATGCTCCGACACCTGTCTGAGCGATTCTGGCAGGCTGCCTTCGTGAGACCACTCAGTGGGCTGACCGATCTCATTGCCCATGAACATCAATTTCTTGCCTGGATAAGCAAAGAGGTAGGCATACAGCAGCCGGAGGTTGGCGAAGCGTTGCCAGCGATCACCCGGCATGCGGTTCAGCAATGACCCTTTTCCGTGAACCACCTCATCATGGGAAAAGGGCAGTACGAAGTTTTCGCTGAAGGCATACAGAAGGCCAAAAGTCAGACGCTCGTGATGAAAACGGCGATGGACCGGATCATGAGTAAGGTACGCCAGTGTGTCGTGCATCCAGCCCATATTCCATTTCATGGAAAAGCCCAGGCCGCCCAGATGCACCGGTCGGGTCACCCCCGGCCAGGCCGTGGACTCTTCGGCAATGGTCATGCTGCCGGGGCATTCCCGGTGAGTCATGGTGTTCAGGGCCTGCAGAAAGGCGACCGCTTCCAGGTTCTCACGCCCGCCATGAACATTGGGCAGCCACTCCCCCGCCTCGCGTCCATAATCCAGATACAGCATGGCCGCCACGGCATCGATGCGAAGCCCGTCCAGATGGAACTCCTCCAGCCAGTAGAGCGCACTGGAGAGCAGGAAACTCATTACTTCATTGCGGCCGAAATTGAAGGCCAGCGTGTCCCACTCGGCTGTTTCACCCAGCCGAGGGTCAGCATGCTCATAAAGAGCAGTGCCATCGAAACGGCCCAGACCATGGGGGTCACGGGGGAAATGGGCCGGCACCCAATCCAGAATCACGCCGATGCCGGCCTGATGCAGACGATCGACAAAATAACGGAAATCATCCGGATTGCCGAAACGGCTGGTGGGGGCAAAATAACCGGTGGTCTGGTAGCCCCACGAGGCATCGAAAGGATGCTCCGTTAGCGGCATCATTTCCACATGAGTAAAACCGCTCTCCTCCAGGGCATGCACCAACGCATCCGCGAGCTGACGATAACCGAGAAAACTCCCATCCGCATTGCGGCGCCAGGATCCGGCATGCAGCTCATAGATACTGACCGGCGCATGACGCCAGTCCGGCCGCTCTCGCATCCAGTCGTCATCGCCCCACTCATGCCCGGGTTCGGCGGGGACCAGGCAGGCGGTACGGGGCCTGACTTCCCAGTGCCGGGCATAGGGGTCCCCCTTGTCGGCCACCTCCCCGTTCTGACTACGGATCTGGAATTTGTAATGAACGCCGGCTTCCAGGCTGGGAATGAACAGCTCCCACACGCCGGTATCGTCATGCACGGACATGGGATGACAGATGCCATTCCAGTGATTGAAATCCCCCACCACACTGACCCGCTCGGCATTGGGTGCCCAGACAGTGAATCGGGTACCACGGATGCCGTCGCGCACTGTTGGCTTCGCACCCATGATCTGCCAGGCCCGGCAATGGTGCCCATCATTGAAGGCCGCAAGGGCCTCCCGTTCCAGACTCAGCGGAAACTGGTAGGGATCATGAAGGCGGACAATCTCGCCATCGGCCTGCTTGCAGACCAGTACCCGGTGCCCGCTGTCGCCGATGCCGCTCTCCGGCAGGGCGCACTCAAACAGGCCAGCGGGGTTAACCGCCCTCATTGCCACTCGCCCCGGTTCAAGCCAGACCGCCTTTGTTCCCGGCAGCCAGGCTCGGTATCGCTTGCCCTGCTCTCCCAGCACGGCATGGGGCGAGTGATGCCGTCCCTGGCTCAGGCGCGTGACATCGTTGTCGACAAGCGATCGGGCTGGCATGGCTGGGTTCATCAACACGGGCCTTTTCATGTTCGGATCTCCCATCATCCAGCGGACCCGATACGCGGACGTTGACGGGCGTCAACACCTGAGCGGATGGGGGGTGCTCGAATGGAGCCACCGACCAACGGCAGGAGCGAGCAGAATGGTGGTGGAGAACAGCCCGGTCAGCGAACGTTTTGTCAGCCTGATTACTCGGGACACGCTGGCCCTGGTACTGGCCGGGGGCAAGGGCACTCGCCTGGGCTCCCTGACATCAGACCGGGTCAAGCCGGCGGTCCCCTTCGGCGGGCATTTCCGCATCATCGATTTCCCCCTGTCCAACTGCATCAACTCGGGCATCCGGCGTATCGGCATCCTGACCCAGTACAAAGCCCATTCCCTGATCCAGCACCTGCAACAAGGCTGGGGATTTCTGCGTTCGGAACTGGGGGAGTTCATCGAATTACTGCCAGCCCAGCAGCGCACCGGTGAGGCCTGGTATCGCGGCACCGCCGACGCGGTTTACCAGAACATGGACATCATCCGTCTGCACCATCCCCGATACCTGATGATTTTGGGCGGTGACCACATCTACAAAATGGATTACGGCGCCATGCTCGCTTTCCACGTTAACAACGATGCCGAGGTCACAGTAGGCTGCATGCCGGTGCCGGTAGAGCAATCCAGTCGATTCGGCATCATGGATGTGACCGATAACCATCGCATCACGCGCTTTATGGAGAAACCGGAACATTACGAGGGCATGCCCAATCATCCGGATCAGGCCCTGGCTTCCATGGGGATTTATGTTTTCAACACGGAATATCTTCTGTCCCGCTTGCTGGTGGACGCCAACAGGGAGGATTCCAACCACGACTTCGGCGAGGACATCATCCCCGGTGCTGTTCGGGAAACCGACTGCTATGCCTACCCTTTCCGCGACATGGCGAGTGACGGCCCGGGCTATTGGCGGGATGTGGGGGACATCGACTCCTACTGGTCCAGCAACATGGAGCTCGTCGGTCTCCGACCGGAGCTGAATATCTATGACCAGGATTGGCCCATCCTGACCTGGCAACGTCAGGCACCGCCCGCCAAGTTTGTGCTGGACGAGGAAGGTCGCCGTGGCGAAGCCCATAACTCCATGGTGGCCGGTGGCTGCATCGTCTCCGGCGCCCAGGTCAGCCACTCCCTGCTCTCCTCTTTCGTGACGGTGGATGAAGGTTCGGTGGTCGATCAGTCCGTGATCCTGACCAATGTGCACATTGGGCGTAACGTCCGACTCTGTCGGACGATTATTGAGATCGGCTGCCATATTCCGGACGGCATGCAAATCGGTTACGACCTGGAAAAGGACGGCCAGCGATTCGAGCTAAGCCCCGGCGGCATTGTGCTGGTGACCCCGGAAATGCTGGGGCAGGCGGTCCACCATGTCCGATAAAACGTTGCGGGTCGTGATTTGCTGGCATATGCACCAGCCCGAATACCGTGAAGTCTTTGGCGGCCAATTCCTGGAGCCCTGGACTTATCTCCATGCCATCAAGGATTACGCGGACATGGCCGCCCACCTGGAGCAAGTGCCAGGTGCCTGTGCAGTATTCGACTTCTCCCCAATACTGCTGGACCAGTTGGAGGACTACAGCGGGCGCCTCCAACGCCACCTGGCGGATGGCACACCCATCGGTGATCGTCTGCTGGATGCCCTGTCCCACCCGGTTTTGCCATTGGATGAAGATGCGCGCCGAGGGTTGGTGCGTGCCTGCTTGCAAGCCAACCGGCAGCGACTCATCGAGCGCTTCCCACCCTACCGGCGGCTGGCCGACATGGCCACCTCGGTGCTGGCGGAGGGCGACAACCTGGCCTATATGGAAGATCGCTTCATTCTCGACCTGCTGGTCTGGTTCCATCTGGCCTGGCTGGGTGAAACCCTGCGCCGGGACGACCGCCGCGCCGACCAACTTCTTAGCCGTGTCGGCAGCTTTAGTTACCAGGATCGACAATTGTTGCTGTCTCTTATCAGCGACACCCTGCGAGACTTGCTGCCCCGTTACCGGCAACTGGCCGAGAGCGACCGCATCGAATTGGCCAGTTGCCCCTGGGCCCACCCCATTTTGCCACTGCTGATGGACTTCAATACCGCCCGGGAGGCGCGGCCACAATCGCCCTTGCCCGTGGCCTCGCAATACCCCGGGGGCCGGGAGCGGTCAGCATGGCACCTGGAGACCGCCATCAAGCATCATCGCCAGTGTTTTGGCGATGACGCCCAGGGATGCTGGCCCGCGGAGGGGGCGATCAGTGGCGAGACGGTCAAGCTGCTGGGCCAAGCCGGGTTCAGCTGGACCGCCAGCGGCCAGGCAGTACTCTGCAACAGCCTGGGCCGCCCCCATCCCGATTCCGATGACATCCATCGTCCATGGCGACTCAGCGAGCAAGGACCGGCAATCTTCTTCCGCGATGACGGACTGTCGGATCTCATCGGCTTCACCTACAAGGACTGGCATGCCGACGACGCCGTTGCCAACTTCATTCACCACCTGGAAACCATTGCCGCGGAACCGGCAGAACCCGGCCGGGTAGTCTCGGTGATCCTGGATGGGGAGAATGCCTGGGAGCATTACCCGGAGAACGCCTACCATTTTGTCGGCACCCTCTACCGCAAATTAGTGGCTCACCCCGATATTGAGCTCACCACCTTCTCCCGTTGCCTGCGCGATCCCGCCGTGTCCATTCGACAGTTGAAGGGCTTGCGGGCAGGCAGCTGGGTGCATGGCAATCTGGATACCTGGATGGGCGATGAGGACAAGAACCGGGCCTGGGAAATGCTGGTGGCCGCCAAGCAGCAGTGGGACCGCTTGCCAGACGACATGCGCGAACGCACTGGCCGGCAGCTGGCTGTCTGCGAAGGCTCCGACTGGTTCTGGTGGCCGGGCGACTACAACCCCGAAATGGTAGTGGCACGATTCGAACGGCTGTATCGCCGCCACTTGGCCGACCTCTACCGCCTCATGGGACAGCCATCGCCGGACTACCTGGAACAACCCTTCTCCAGGGGCAGCGGCCAACCGGAGGGGGGCGGGACCATGCGGCCCGCCCAGTAATCATGGACCGCAACTTCGTCTTTGGCCGCCGTCGTGCCGGGGTACTGCTCCACCCCACCTCCCTGCCGGGTCCCGGCCCGGTGGGCACCCTGGGCAAGGCCGCCATGAGCTTCATCGACTTCCTCAGCGAGGCCGGCGTCAGCGTGTGGCAAACCCTGCCGCTGCTGCCGGTGAACGAGAGCGCCTCACCTTATCAGCCGTATTCCCTGTTCGCAGGGAACACGGCCCTGATTGATGCCGAGCAGGTGGCCGAGGATTTCGACCTGCCAAGTCCAGGGGTCGGGGCGGCCGGCCCGGAACTCATTACGGCCGCCATGAGCAAGATCAGGCACCAGGAAAACCGGGCCATGGGCAATGCCTTCGAGGCCTTTCGCCACCATCACCGTGAGTGGCTGCATCCCTGGTGCCAGTTTCAGGCCTTGCACTGTCTCTTTCGCGGCACGGCCTGGCCGCATTGGCCGGCCTCCTTCCGCCATTACGAACCCGATCCGGTATTGCCTCTGGACAACGGACTCCAGGACGCCATGGACCGGGAAGCCTTCTGCCAGTTTCTCTTCCATCAGCAATGGCGACGCCTGAAGACGGCAGCCAACCGGCGCGGCATCGCCTTGTATGGCGACCTTCCTTTCTACCCGGCTGCCGACAGTGCGGACACTTGGCAGTACCCGCAGTATTTTGATCTGGACGAATTCGGACACCCAAAACGAATTGCCGGCGTGCCCCCCGATGCGTTCAGCGAGACCGGGCAGAGCTGGGGCATGCCCGTCTACGATTGGACCCGCCTTCAGAACGATGGTTTTGGCTGGTGGCAGGAACGCCTGATGAACCAGCTGGAGCTGTTCGACATCCTGCGCCTGGACCATTTCCGGGGCCTGGAAGCCTGCTGGTCACATCCGCCTGATGCAGAAGCTGCGGACGGCGAATGGACGCCGGTACCGGGCGAGGCCCTGCTACGGCAACTCCACCGTACTCTGGGCGACTTCCCTTTGGTGGCCGAGGACCTCGGTCACATCACAGCGGCGGTGGAACAGCTTCGCGACCAGTTCGCCCTGCCCGGCATGCGCATACTGCAATTCGGATTCGATGGCAGCGACGGCAACCCCCATCACCCGGACAACCACGACAGCCATTGCCTGGTCTATTCCGGCACCCATGACAACAACACTCTCATGGGCTGGTGGTCAGAGCTTGCCGAGGACCAACGGGATCGGGTGCTGGCAGCATTGTCGGAGCAGGCGCTGGGCCCCGAACAGGCCTTGCACTGGCGACTTGTGAACTGCTGTCTGGAATCACTTGCCCAGTTGAGCGTGATCCCGATGCAGGACCTGCTGGGGCTGGGCAGCGAGGCGCGAATGAACACCCCGGGCACCATGGCGGGCAACTGGTCCTGGCGCATGAGCGGCAAGGAAGCACTGTCGTCCCTGGCCCCCTTTGTTCGGCAGCGAGTGACCGCCAGTGGCCGGGATGGGTCCACCATCACCCCTCAGTCGACGGCAACTCGGACAGCCACGCCATCTTCCCCATCTCAAAGGGATGGCTGAGCAGCTCATGGCGGGGATAGAGACGCACCCGTAATTGATAGAGGCCGTTCTCCGGCGAATCCAGTACCAGACGGAATACCCGTGCTGCCTCCACTTCTTCCTCGGTGGCGGAAAAGGCATGCGCCAGGGTTTCGGGCGTGTCCTCGTCACCACCCCGGGCACTGAGGAGGCATTCCAGCACCACGTCCCCGGGTTCGAGACCGTTCAGCCAGACCAGCACCTCCAGTGTCAGCTGCTCACCGGTCTGCATCGATGTGGGGGGTGGTGATCGCCACTGCATGTCCAGGTTCTCCCAGCATTCAGCAACCCTGGCCTTCCAGACGGCCAGACGCTCGGCCTCCACCGCCTCATTCGCCATCAGCCTTTCACCCTGACGCGCCGCCGGCACATAAAGACGCTGGGCATAGTCCCGCACCATGCCCTCGGCATTGAAGCGGGGCAGCACGCTGATCATGGAACGCTTGGAGCGGGCCACCCAGTCCGGAGAATAACCGCCGGGGCCGATGCGGTAATACTCGGGAATCACCTGCCCTTCCAGCAGATCCAGTAAATCCTCCGCCTCCACCCGATCCCGTTGTTCGGGAGACAGCTCACGATCATGGGGGGTGATGGCCCAGCCGTTGTCACCGTCATAGCCTTCGGCCCACCAGCCATCCAGGATGCTGAGGTTGATGACACCATTCATAGCCGCCTTCTGCCCGGAAGTACCGCTGGCTTCCATGGGATACTCTGGCGTGTTGAGCCAGACATCCACCCCCGTAACCAGCTTGCGCGCCAGGGCGATGTCATAGCCCTCAATCAGAAAGACCCGGTTCAGGAACGGGGGCCGGGCGGCAAACTCATGGATGCGCTTGATCAGCGATTGCCCCGGCACGTCCTGGGGATGTGCCTTGCCGGCGAACAGCATGATGACGGGTCTATCCGGGTCATTGAGCAGGCGTCCCAGTCGCTCGAGATCCTGAAAGATCAACAGGGCGCGCTTGTAGGTGGCGAAGCGACGGGCAAAACCGATGATCAACGGCCGGGTATTCTCCGGCGAGAAAACGGCCTCCATGCCCTCGATCCGCGAGCGGGGATAATTGTTGCGGCAATACTGGCGGAACAGACAGCCATGCAGGGCACCCAGCATGTCGCTCTTGAGTGACTGGGTGAGGCTCCAGAAGCGGTGATCGGCAATACTCCCCACCGCCTCCTCCCAGAAATCCACATCACCCAGATGCTGGCGCCAGTCCGGGTAACGCCCGTCAAAAAGATTCACCCACTCCCGGGCCATAAACGTGGGAACATGCACGCCATTGGAAACCCAGGTAATGGGGTTGTCCGCCGGATCCAGGTCCGGCCACACATGGGCTTCCATCCCGGCCGCCACGTCGCGATGCACCGCACTGACACCGTTGTGCCGGCGTGATCCACGCAACGCCAGGGCGGTCATGTTGAAGGCCTCCGTTCGTTGAGGCGATTCACCCAGGGCCAGCAGCCTGGCCATGGGTACGGACAGGGACTCGGCCAGGGGTTCAAGGTAGCGCTCGGCCAACTCGTGGGTGAACAGATCATGACCGGCGGGCACGGCGGTGTGCGTGGTGAAGACCGTCGCCGCCGCCACCGCTTCCAGGGCGGCCGGGAAGCTCATACCCTGACTCACCCGCTCCCGGCAGCGTTCCAGGATCTGAAACGCGGGATGGCCCTCATTGATGTGCCAGACCGTGGGCTCGAAACCCATGGCGCGCAGGGCGCGCACGCCACCCACCCCCAGCACCATTTCCTGTTCGATGCGCATCACCCGGTCACCGCCGTAAAGCTGATAGGTGATACGCCGATCCTGCGGCCGGTTGTCAGGCAGTTCGGTATCCAGCAGCAGCAGTTTCAGACGCCCCACATTGATCTGCCACAAGCGGATGGTCACCCGGCGATCCGCCAGTTCCACGGCCACCCGGATCTCCTCACCGTCCGCGTCTGTCACCGGCGTGACCGGCAGATCTTCCACCCGGAAGGGCCGGTAGATCATTTCCTGCGTGCCATCACGATCCAGGCGCTGGGTGAAATAGCCCTGCCGATACATCAGGCCAACCGCAAGAAAAGGCAGATCAAGATCGCTGGCCGCCTTGCAGTGATCACCCGCCAGAATGCCCAGGCCGCCTGAATAAAGCTGAAGGCTCTCGTAAAGCCCGTACTCCATACAGAAATAAGCTACCAGATCGCGATCAGCTTCCAGGCCACTGACCGCCTGCAGTGGTCGGTCCCGCTCCGCAGACAGATAACTGTCAAAGGCATCCAGGACGCTTTTGTACTGGAACAGAAAATCCGGACTCTTCGCCAGCTCTTGCAAGCGAGTCTGGGAGACGCGCCGCAGAAAGATCTTGGGATTATGCTCGCAACGGCTCCATAGCTCCGGGTCGATGCGGTGAAATAGCCCACGAACCCGGCGCTCCCAGCTGTAATAGAGATTACCGCTCAGTTCATCCAGCCGGGCCAGTGCTTTCGGCAGTCTTGGTCTGACTTCCAGTGAATGATCATGCCCTGCCATCGCCCTGCTCCCCGCCGGTGCAACCGGCTCAGCAACCTTGATAAGGATTTCCGCATTGCACTCAATGTAAGGAGCAGGAGCAACGATCATGTTGACCGCCGTCAATGCAGAAAGTGGTGCAGGCGATAAAGATGGAGCAATGATTCCTGCCAAGCCCCACGGGGGAGGAGACGGACATGGAAATCACACTGAGCGTACTCAAGGCCGATATCGGTTCCATCGGTGGTCACATCCAACCTTCCAGGGCACTGGCAGACAAGGTGCTCGAGGTGGTGCAGCACAAGGGCCGCAAGCACTTGCTGGACAGCCGGGTGAGCTGGACCGGCGATGACATTGCCATATTAATGACCCACCAACAGGGCCCGGGTGCCGCCGTCATCCATGAAATGGCCTGGGAGGCATTTCTGGCCGGTACCGAAGTAGCCAAGTTACAAGGCCTGTATGGGGCCGGCCAGGATCTGCTGTCGGATGCCTTCTCCGGCAATGTGCGCGGCATGGGCCCGGGCGTGGCAGAAATGCGTTTCCAGGAACGGGATGCCGAACCATTCGTGCTGTTTGCGGCCGACAAGACCGATCCGGGGGCTTTCAATCTGCCCCTGTACCGGGCTTTCGCCGATCCCATGAACACCCCCGGCCTGCTCTTATCCCCCTCTCTCACCGAAGGCTTCCATTTCGTGATCATGGATGTGGCCCATACCGGCAGGGACCGGGTGATCGAACTGCAGGCCCCGGAGGATCTGCACCGCATCGCCGCTCTCTTGCGCGACCCGGAACGGTATGTGGTGGAATCGATCTGGTCGCGCCATTCGGGCGATCAAGCGGTGGCTGCCTCCACTTCCCGCCTGCACAACATCGCCGGCAAATACACGGGCAAGGATGACCCGGTGATGCTGGTGCGAGTGCAGAAAGATTTCCCGGCCACCGGGGAAATCCTGGCACCCTTCAGCACTGGGCATTTCGTGGCCGGGGGCATGCGCGGGTCGCACAATATGCCGCTAATGCCGGTGCCTCTGAATGCCGGCACCAGCTATTTCGACGGCCCGCCCATCGTCACCGGGGCTGCCTTCTGCGTCCATGACGGAAAGCTCACCGACCCGGTGGATGTCTTCGCCCATCCCTTCTGGGACCGGATTCGCGATCAGGTGGCCGACAAGGCCGTGGATATGCGTCGGCAGGGCTTCTTCGGCGCGGCCATGCTGCCCATGGACGAGCTGGAATACACCGGCATCACCACCACCCTGGATGGTCTGGACGATCGTTTCCACGTTCGTCCGGATGGGCCGGAACCACTCCGTCAGGCCTTCTGAGCCGACCCGACGATGGCCTGAGCCGGCAGCAACACAGTCGGCCGGGGCTGCCCGCCCCGGCCGACTGGCATCCATCATATTTTCCTGATAAACTCCCTGTTTTGATCTAGAATGCTGGGTATCCGTTGCTCCCCATGGATTCGGAGGGCCGTCCATGGCGCAAGACGCTTCCCAGCCACATCAGACCGATCTGGATCAGCTGCTGCAGGCATTACCGGTTCTGGTGGCCCATATCAGCTCCGATTTCGAGATCCTATACGCCAATCATGGCTACCGAGACTGGTTCGGACTAGATCCAGCAGCCCAGTACGGCAAGCATCTCAAGGATGTCATTGGACGCCAGGCCTTCCGAGTCCTGCTACCCCATTTCAATCAGGCCCTGGCCGGCGAGCGTGCGGAATTCCACGGCGAAGTTCCCTATGTCCGCGGTGGTCCCCGGTTCATTCACGGAACCTATATTCCTAGCCACGACGACAGCGGACGTATCAACGGTTTTTATATCCTGTCGGTGGACCTCAGTCGTGAGCAGGCGCTGGAACGGCAATTGACCAGTACCACCCGCCGCGCCGAAACCATCATCAACACCGCCATGGATGGCATCATCACCATTGACGAAACCGGCACAGTGCATAGCTTCAATCCGGCTGCGGAGCGGATATTCGGCTATGGAGCCGGCGAGGTGATCGGCCAGAACATAAGGATGCTGATGGCAGGGCGAGACCACGACCACCATGATCAATACCTTGCAAACTACCTCAAGACCGGAGAGGCCCGCATCATTGGCATTGGTCGAGAGGTATGCGGCCGCCGCCGCGATGGCACACTCATCGACCTGTTGCTGTCGGTCGCGAAATTCGAAGAGGCTGGCCGGCGCATGTTCGTCGGCTTCACCCATGATCTCACCGAACGAAACCGGGCCCGGCTTGAGGCACAAAGGAATCTGGATCAACTCGCTCACCTGAACCGTGTCAATGGATTGGGTGAACTCGCCGCCAGCCTGGCCCACGAAATTCGCCAGCCACTGATGGCTATCCAGGCCTCGGCCCATACCATCTACCATAGCCAGGGCAGCAAGGACCAAGAACGCGCGTTCAATGAGGCCCTGAAGCGTATTGAACGCCAAAGCAGTCGGGCTAATGACATTCTCAAGCAACTAACCGCCTTTCTCCGGAAAACGGATGACAGCCCTGGTGAACAAGTCGACATTGCTTCCCTGGTTCGTGAGGTATTTGGGCTACTGGATCCCGACGCTCGCATGACGCAGGTGCGCGTCGAACTGGAAGCACCCGATCAACCCTGCCTTGTCACGGCCAACCGCGTGCAGCTCCAACAGGTCTTGTTCAACCTCATCAGCAATGCTCTGGATGCCATGGAAGTTATATCCACACCACATACCATTCGCATCCGCATTCATCAGCTTGATGGGAGGGACACCTGCCATGTGGAGGTCATGGATTCCGGTCCAGGCCTGGACGAGATGACCATGGATAAACTCTTTGATCCTTTTTTTACCACCAAGGTCCACGGCCTGGGCCAGGGCCTGCCCATCTGTCGTTCCATTATCCGTCGCCACGGAGGTGAACTTGAAGCAGGCAACCATCCTGAGGGAGGCGCCCACTTCCGCTTCACCCTGCCGCTGTCGGGAGATCAGCATGCGCGAGACTGACGGCACAGTCATCATCATTGATGATGATGTGGATGTGCGAGAATCGCTGGCAGCGACCCTGTCAGCCGAAGGCATAAGAACGCGATGCCACGCTTCGGGGGCATCCCTGCTCAGGCAGCCATTGCCCGATGGGCCGGCCTGCTTGCTATTGGACCTTCGGTTACCGGAGGAGAGCGGCATCCAGATTCAGGAGAAACTGCAGGCCAACAATTCCCGGCTTCCGGTTATTTTCCTCAGCGGACAGGCCGATGTGCCCTCGGCCGTCACTGCTCTCAAGCATGGTGCCTTCGATTTTTTGGAAAAAGGCAGCTTCACCCCCCAGCAATTGGTCTCACTGATAAGCGATGCACTGCTACAACACAAGCAGGAACTTGAACAGCAGGAACGTCAGGCGATAAAGCGAAGTCAGTTGGCAGAACTCACTCCCAGGGAGCGCCAGGTTGCCCGGCAGGTTGCCGATGGCAAGGCCAACAAGGTGGTGGCGGTGGAATTGGGAATCAGCGAAAGAACGGTGGAAGTCCATCGGCATAACCTCATGCAAAAGCTGGACCTTCGTTCAGTTGCTCGGTTGGCGAAGTTCGTGGGTGAATTCGACGAACTGAAACCGGATTGAAGATTACCCTCCGTGGCTTCCCGAGCCCAGGCCTGATCATGCTGGAATCCTCTTTCTGTTGACGCCGGTCACCACCTGATTGGTGTAGACCAGGTTAACTTGAAGGAGCCCATCCAATCAGATCTCAGAGCGACCAATGAAACCACAAATACACATCGTTGATGATGATGCAGATGTTCGCGCCAGTATGAGTGGCCTTGTTTCAAACCTCGGCTGGGTGGTAAAAACCTTCAGTTCCGCCTTTGCTTTCCTCCGTACCGAGCCCCATGAAAACACCAATCTTGCCTGTCTTATTCTGGACCTGGAGATGCCGATCATGAACGGCGCCGAATTACAGGCAACCCTGAAGTGGCAATCGGTCGACTTTCCGACCATTGTAATGACCGCCAACCCGGAATCCGTCCTGTCTCAACGGGCCCGGGCTGAGGGCGCCTGCGCAGTCCTCCAGAAACCGTGCGATATGAACAAGTTGGTCGCCCATATTCATGCCGCTACCGCATCACTAGGGGAAAATACCTAGTGGTAACCCCCTATGGGCGAAGGAATCATTCCGGCCTAAGCTTTTCTCCTGCGGTATAGGAATATGCCAACCTCACGGAGAATCAGCATGCAGGCGACCATCGAAAATACCGGACTGTTCAGTTCCCGTTTACTGCCGGGTGAATCGGCCACAGGCCGGACACCCCCCCAAGGCCCGCCTCTCACGGATACAATCACATCCTTCGTCGGGGCGAACACCTGTTTCGTACCGGAGATCAAGTAGATCGCGTTTATCGGGTGGTGGGCGGCATATTTAAAAGTTATTTCATCCATGAGGATGGTGATGAGCAGGTCATCGGTTTTCACCTGCCCGGTGACCTGATCGGTTGCGATTGCCTAGCGGACGAGCTCGCCGCCTTCTCCGTGGTGGCCCTCGATACATCCAGCGTCCAACGGCTCTCACACCACGAAGGGAATGGTGTGCCCGGCCTGGACCAAAACCAGCAGAAGATGATGCTGAGCTGGATGCAGGAGGAAATCCTCCGCCTGGCGCGCTTGCTACACATGGAACGAGGGGGCACCGATCCTCGCCTGGCCCGATTCCTGCTCGATTTCTCCGAAGCCCAGCGACGCCGCGGATTCAGTGCCCGAGAGTTTCACCTACCCATGGGGCGCCGGGATCTGGCCCGCTACATCGGACTGGCGCCGGAAACCGTGTCTCGAATTTTCAGCCGGCTGCGAGCACGCGGTGTACTGGCCGTTGCGAACAACCATGTCCGCATACTGGATCATGCCGCCTTGGAACAGGTCGCCCGTGGTCACAGCGACAACAGCGCCACTCCCCTGGCTGGATGATACCTGACTGGCTGATAACGAACTGGCACCCGTAAGGCATGAATTGAAGGGCCATTGACCCAGATCAAACACATTCCTTTCCACTCTGGGTAGTTTGAATCCAGCACATCGACACCTGGGAGGTGTCCTCATGTCTGGATCGACGGCACCGAGCCGTAAGCGGCAGGACCCAGACCCACAGGCTTTTTCCTGGGCCGAGGCTCGTGCCCGTCTGAGTGACCTGGGTGAGGGCCGGATCAATCTCGCCTTCGAGGCCCTGGACCGGCACATGGATGGTCCCGCCGCCGAACGGACGGCCTTGCGCTTTCTGGCCCGCGACAGTCTTGAGGCGCGGGATATCAGCTACCGCGCCCTCAATGAACGCGCCAATCGTTTTGCCAATGTGCTTGATGAACTGGGTATCCGGCCGGGCGAGCGGGTCTACGGCCTGTCCCAGCGCATTCCGGATCTGTACGCCGCCTTCTTTGGCGCCATCAAGCATGGCTGCGTGTTCACCCCGCTCTTCCCTGCCTTTGGCCCCGAACCCATCCGTCAACGGGTGGAGATTGGCGAGCCGACAGTGCTGGTCACCACCGAACGCCTCTATCGCCGCAAGGTGGCCGAATGGATCACCCAGACGCCCTGCCTGCGGGAGGTGTTGCTGATTGGCGATGTGAGCGATGTGGACGAGGCGCCCGAGAACACCCGCGATGCCGGGGCACTCATGGATCGGGCCTCGAGCCAATACAGCACCCGACCCATGGCCCCGGACGCACCAGTGTTGCTGCATTTCACCTCGGGCACCACGGGTACGCCCAAGGGCGCCCTGCATGTGCACGAGGCGGTCATCACCCACCATGTCACCGGCCAGTACGCCCTCGATCTCAGACCCGGCGATGTCTACTGGTGCACCGCCGATCCGGGCTGGGTAACGGGGACTTCCTACGGCATGATCGCGCCGCTCACCAATGGCACCACCCTGGTAGTGGACGAAGCCGAGTTCGATGCCGAACGCTGGTACCGCATTCTTCAGGACCAGGCGGTAAAGGTCTGGTACACGGCCCCGACCGCCATCCGCATGCTCATGCGGCAGGGGCCGGAACTGGCCCGGGCCCATGACCTGTCCACCCTGCGCTTTCTGGCCAGCGTGGGCGAACCGCTCAATCCCGAAGCGGTGCACTGGGGCCGGGAAGTCATCGGCCTGCCCTTCCACGACAACTGGTGGCAGACCGAAACCGGCGGCATCATGATCGCCAACCGGCCGGGTCTGCCCATCCGGCCCGGCTCCATGGGCAAGCCCATTCCGGGCATCGAGGCCGCCATTGCCCGCCAGGGTGAATCCGGCCTTCAAATCCTCCATGAGCCCGATCAGACCGGGGAACTGGTTCTGAAACAGGGTTGGCCGTCCATGTTCCGGGGTTACCTGAACCAGGAAGAGCGCTACCTCAAGTGCTTTGACGGCGAGTGGTATCTCACCGGGGACCTGGCCCGTCGCGATGCCGATGGCTATTACTGGTTCATCGGCCGGACCGATGATGTGATCAAGTCCGCCGGCCATCTCATCGGCCCCTTCGAAGTGGAAAGCGCCCTGCTGGAACACCCCGCGGTGGCCGAGGCCGGTGTCATCGGCGTGCCGGATGAAGTGGCCGGCGAGACCGTCAAGGCCTTTGTCACCCTCAAGCCCGGCCATGCGCCGGACAAGGCCCTCCAAAAAGAACTGCTGGGCCTGGCCCGCCAGCGCCTGGGCCCGGCCGTGGCGCCACGACAGATCGAGTTCCGTGACCAGCTTCCGCGCACCCGCAGCGGCAAGATCATGCGCCGCCTGCTGCGGGCCCGTGAACTGGGTCTTCCGGAAGGCGACCTCTCCACCCTGGAAGGGGGCAGCAATGACTGAGATCAGCCGGGCCCACAAGCCCAAGATGTCCCGCGAACATGCCTTCGCCCTGCTCCATCAGATGCTACGGATTCGCCGATTCGAGGAACGCTGCGTGGAGCTGTACACCCAGGAAAAGATTCGTGGCTTCCTGCATGTCTGCATTGGCGAGGAAGCGGTGGGCACCGGGGTCATGCACAATCTGCGCGCGGACGAGGCGGTCATCTCCACCTATCGCGAACACGGCCACGCCCTGCTCAATCGCATTTCCATGGAAAGGGTCATGGCCGAGATGTACGGCAAGCGCGACGGCTGTTCCCTGGGCCGGGGCGGGTCCATGCACCTGTTCGATGCCGAGAGGCGCTTCTTCGGTGGCAACGCCATCGTCGCCGGCGGCCTGCCGCTGGCCGTGGGCCTGGCCCTGGCCGACCGCCTGCAGGGCATCGAGCGGGCCACGGTCTGCTTCCTGGGCGATGGGGCCGCCGCCGAAGGCGCTTTCTACGAGAGCCTCAATCTGGCCGCCCTGTGGCAATTGCCCGTGCTCTTCGTCTGCGAGAACAACCATTACGCCATGGGCACCCCCATCGAGGTGGCCCATGCCGAGACCGCCATCCACCGCAAGGCCGAGGCCATCGGCGTGCCGGCCCGTCAGGTGGACGGCATGAGCGTGGTGCAGGTGGAAGCCGCCGCCCGCGCTGCCCTGGAGGAGATTCGCGGTGGCCAGGGGCCGCGCTTTATCGAGTGTGACACTTACCGCTTCCGCGCCCACTCCATGTTCGACCCCCAGCTTTACCGCGATCAGGAAGAAGTGGCGCAATGGAAAGAACGCGATCCCATCGATCGCCTGGCCAACTGGATGCAGCAGGCCGGCCTGCTTGACGAAGAACAGCAGGCCAGTCTGGACCGGGAAGTCACGGAAGAAGTCGAGGCCGCAGTTCGCTTTGCGGAAGACTCCGAATGGGAAGCGGTCACTGACCTGCATGAACATGTGATGGCGCCCGCCCCGGCCAGCCTTGAACCACCCCCCGAGGCCGAAAAAGGCGAAACGGAAATGAGCCTGCGTGAAGCCTTCGCCCGCGGGCTTGAGGAGGCACTCAGCCACGACAAGCGTGTCTTCATCATGGGCGAGGACATCGGCCGCTATGGCGGTTGTTATGCCGTTACGCGCGGCATGCTGGAGCACTTCGGCCCGGAACGGGTACGCGACACACCCCTGTCCGAGAACGCCTTTACCGGTGCGGGCATTGGTGCAGCACTTGGCGGCATGCGCCCGATCGTGGAGATCATGACGGTCAACTTCAGCCTGCTGGCGATGGATCAGATCGTGAACACGGCGGCCACCCTGCTGCACATGTCCGGTGGCCAGTTTCCGGTACCGCTGGTAATCCGCATGGCCACCGGTGCCGGTCGCCAAGTGGCGGCCCAGCACTCCCACAGCCTGGAAAACTGGTATGCCCATGTGCCCGGCATCCGGGTGCTCTACCCGGCCACCGTGGAGGATGCCCGCTACATGCTGTGGTCGGCCCTGCAGGACCCCAACCCGGTGCTGATCTTCGAGCATGTGATGCTGTACAACCACAGCGCCGAACTCACCCCGCAGCCGGATGGCGTGGACATCGACAAGGCGGTGATCCGGCGACCCGGTCGTGACATTTCCCTGATCACCTGGGGCGGCTGCCTGTACAAGAGCCTGGAAGCCGCCGAGTTGCTGGCCAGGGACGGGATCGAGGCGGAGGTGATTGATCTCCGGGTCCTGCGCCCGCTGGATCGCGACACCCTGATCGAATCCGTCAGCCGCACCCGGCGTGCCGTAGTGGTGGACGAAGGCTGGCTGACCGGCAGTCTGGCCGGCGAGATTCTGGCCATCCTTTCTGAACAGGCCTTCTGGGAGCTGGACGCGCCACTCGCCCGGGTCTGCAGCGAGGAAGTGCCCATGCCCTACCCCCGTCACCTGGAAGAATCGGCCCTGCCCCAGGTGGACAAGATCGTCGCCACCGCCCGCCGGATCCTGGGGGAACAGGCATGAGCGATTTTCGCATGCCCTCCATGGGCGCGGACATGGAATCCGGCAAGCTGGTGCGCTGGAAGATCCGGCCCGGAGACCGGGTCAAGCGTGGCCAGGTGGTGGCAGCGGTGGAAACCGCCAAGGCGGTGCTGGATATCGAGGTCTTCGAGGACGGCACGGTACGCGAACTGCTGGTGGAGGAAGGCAGCGAAGTGCCGGTAGGCGAGCTGCTGGCACGGATCGACGGCGACGAGCAAACGGCCGGCGAGACCGCCGAAGCCGCCACCGCGCCCCGGCCCCGCAAGGCGGCTCCGGAAAGGGCCGGCCCGGATGACAGCCACCTGCCCCGAAAACCCGCCCAGCCGACCAGACCCGGCCCCGGGCATGAGTCACGGCCTGCTGCCTCGCCCGCCGCCCGCCGCCAGGCCCGGCAGCGGGGCCTGGAGCTTAGCCGGCTCCGAGGCAGCGGTCCGAATGGAGCCGTCCTGGTGCGTGATCTGGACCAAGCCGACGACCGTACGGCCGCCGCACCATCACAGGGCTTTGAGCCGGAAGCCATGCGGAGCGCCATTGCCACCACCATGAGCCGTGCCAAGCGGGAGATTCCCCATTTCTATCTCAGCCAGCAGGTGGACCTGAACACCGCCGAGCAATGGCTGGAGAACTGGAATCATGACCGCCCCCCGGCCGAGCGGCTGTTGATGGCGGGCCTATTCATCCGCGCCACCGCCCTGGCGCTGGCCCGTTTCGGTGAACTGAACGGTCACTACGGGCCGGATGGCTTCCGGCCATCCAGCGACATCCACCTAGGCCTGGCCATCCACCTGCGCGGGGGCGGCCTGGTGGCCCCCGCCATTCTCCACGCCGACCGCATGAGCCTTGGCGAAATCACCGCCGCCATGCAGGACCTGGTGCAGCGTGCCCGGCGCGGCGGTCTGCGCGGCTCCGAGTTCAATCAGGGCACGGCCACCGTGACCAGTCTGGGAGAACGTGGCGTGGACCGGGTCATCGGCGTGATTCAGCCGCCCCAGGTGGCCATGATCGGCTTTGGCCGGCCCCGTCCCCGCCCCGTCGCCATCGACGACGCCCTGGCCGTGCACGCCACGGTGGACATCAGCCTGGCCGCGGATCACCGGGTCTGTGACGGCCATGTGGGGGCGCGCTTTCTCAACGACATCGACCAGCGGCTGCAGCACCCGGAGGGATTGTGAACAGAGACGCACTCAGACAGGCCATTCTCGAAGAACTCTCGGATATCGCCCCCGACATCGACACCGCCGGCGTAAAGGACACGGAAATCCTGCGGGAGGAATACGATCTGGATTCCATGGATGTCATGAACCTGCTGATCGCCATCCACAAGCGCCTGCAGGTGGATATCCCCGAACGGGATTACGGCCGCATGCAGACCCTGGGGGAACTGCTGGACTATATTGAGCGCCAATCCCAATAAGCGCATCCACAAGAGAGACTTGACATGTTCAAGACCGTGATGGTGCTGGGGCATTTCCGGGGTATTCGCCTGGAAGTGCACATCAGCTGGCTGGTCATATTCGCGCTCATCCTGGTGACATTGAGCACCACGCTGATGCACCACTATCCGGAGTGGCGCCTGCAGACGGCGGTGCTCACCGCCCTGTTCACCGCCCTGGCCTTTTTTGCCTCCATCCTGGCCCATGAGCTGGGCCACAGCCTAGTGGCCATTCGCCGTGGCATACCGGTCAAGGCCATTACCCTGTTCATCTTCGGCGGCATGGCCCAACTGGGCAAGGACAGCGACAACCCCGAGGACGAGTTTCATATCGCCATCGCCGGCCCCCTGGTCAGTTTCGGGCTGGCGGCAATCTTCCTGGCGCTGTCCTTCCTGTTCAGCCCCTTTCTGGAGCCCGCCTCGGTGGCCTTCGGCTGGCTGGGCGTGATCAATCTGGTGGTCGCGGTATTCAACATGATCCCGGGCTTTCCCCTGGATGGTGGACGGGTATTCCGCGCCGCCATCTGGCGTTTCACCGGGGATGCCCGCAAGGGCATTCGAGCGGCAGTCATGGGGGGCCGTGTCGTGGCCTACAGTCTGTTCGCGGTGGGCCTCTGGAATGGCCTGTTTCTGGGCAACCTGCTGGGCGGGCTCTGGATCATTCTGATCGCCTGGTTCCTGCTCACCATGGCCGATGTGCATGGCAAGCAATTCGATCTGCGCCAGCAACTCGTCGGCATCCAGGCCAGGGACCTGGCCGATTTTGAGTTATATCCCATTGATCCGACCACCAGCATCCGCGACTGGGTGGATCATTACCTCCTGCCCCGGAGTGAGCGAGCGGCCCTGGTGGGCAATCAGGACAGCATCCACGGTCTGATCACCCTGAGCGACATTCGCCGCATCCCGCCAGCGGACTGGCCGGATACGCCGGTGAGTCGAGTAATGACCGGGCTGGATCGATTGCGCACCGTCCGGCCGGACACCGGCGTGGAAGAGGTGCTGACTGTCATGACCGAAACCGGCTTCAATCAACTGCCGGTCATGGACACCGACCGGGTCATCGGCTGGATAGACCGAAACCGCCTGCTACGCGCCCTGGAGGTCCAGCTGGCCACGCGTCCACGCGGCAGTTGAAGCCACATCAACGCCTGCGCAAGTGGAAAACACTCTCGGTACCGCCCTCGAGACCCCGCTTGCGCAGGCCATCGTCCTCGCGCAGGCGGCTGTGATGGATTCGCTCGATGTCGTGATTGGCCGAGTAGAGCTGTTCGACCTCCTGGTCGCTGACATTGAAGGGCGGGCCCTGAAAGCCCGGCTGCTCGGGATAATCCAGAGTGATCAGCAGACTGCGTGTCGCCGGCCCGGTGATCGCTTGAAGGTGGTCCACATAGCGTTGGCGCATTGCAGGCGGCAGGGCAATCAAGGCTGCCCGGTCGTAGACCAGCTCCACAAGGCCTATATCATCGGCGGTCAGGTCAAAGAAATCCCCGCACCACAGCTCGATATCCCGATGGCGGTAGCAGGTAAAGCGCTGCCCCGAACTTTCCGCCGGTTCAATGCCCCGCTCGGCGAAGAAGGCCGCGCAGGCCAGGTCACTCAGTTCAACACCGATGACATAACAACCCTGGTCTCGTAGCCAGGCCAGGTCATGGGCCTTGCCACACAGAGGCACCAGCACCTTTTCGCCGGGACGGGCGTCAAGGTGCTGCCAAAATTGCCGCAGGTGAGCATTAACGTGCCCCTCGTGGAAACCGATCTGCTCGCTGTGCCAGCGCTCACGCCAGAATTCAGGGTCCATCTCAGCCCATGCCTCCCATCAGTGGTTCAGCGACCGCGTGCTTTTTCCGCTTCCCGCTCCTCCTGGCAGGGCCGACACCGCTTGGCAGTGGGCCAGGCTTCCAGGCGTTTTTCGGGAATCGGCTCTTCACAGACAATGCAGACACCATAATGGCCCCGGTCCAGCCGTCCAAGTGCTGCCTGAATATCCTCCAGCTCTTCAGCCTCAAGCATCAAGCCGGCCTGGCGGATCGTGGCCGTGGCCTCCTGGAAAGAGCCATCCTTGGTGTCCATGACTTCTCTCAGGCCGGCGGATTGCCGCGCGGCGGAGTCTTCTTCCAGATGGCGGCGAATATCCTTCAGAAGGGCCTCTCTCCGTTCCGTCAACCGGCGCTTGAAGTGGTCTGCATTCACCATTGCACTCGCTCCTCTGTCTACTTCACAAAGCCACAGCCAATTGTCGCCCGAATCGGCAGCATCCGGCTTGACCCGGATCAAGCCGGGTGGCGAGGAGCGGGCCATCTGGCTCACTGGAAACGGCAAACGCGTATACTGGAGAAGACCCTCTGCTTTGGATATCTTCGGCAGCCATGGCCAGACCCTTGCCCCGACAAAGCACACTGTCCTCTACCCTTCTTGCGGGCATGCTGCTTGCATTGCTTTCCGCATGCGCGCAACCACCGGAGTGGACCCGCTGGGACGACCCCGCGCCGCCGGAAGAAATGGAAACCGATGCGGAGGACTTCAGCGCCTCCCGGGTTCTGGGGCTGTTGCAGCGGGGCGAGGCCGATAGAGCGGCTGACAAGCTGCGGCGACAGCTTGATCACAACCCCGATGATCCTATCGCCCAGGACCTGCTTCGGCAGATTGAGGCCGATCCCGAGGAATATCTGGGCGCTGAGAGCTTCCAGTATTCCGTCCGCCCGGGGGAGTCACTCTCGGTGCTGGCCCAGCGTTTTCTGGGTGACCATCAGCAGTTCTTCATTCTTGCCCGCTACAACGATATTCAGGACCCTTCCCGCCTGCGGGTCGGCCAGCAGCTGAGCATTCCCGGCAGTTACCGAGAGGGACCGGGTCAGGCATCGGCTCGCATGGATCGCAGCCTGCAGGGGTATCGATACCTGGAAGCTGAGGACTGGCAGGCGGTGATGGCGCTCTATCAGGAAGACGCCGCCGACCTGGCCCTGGATGAAGCCGAGCTGCTCGGCCAGGCTCACCAGGGCCACATTCAGGCGGCGCTGGATACGGGAGAACTGGATGCCGCGGAATCACGCATTGCCGCTGCCAGCGACCATCCTGCAAGCGACCATTGGCGAGCCTGGTTGGATGAGCTTCGGGCGGAATGGCATTGGGCTCAAGGCCGTGCCCTCCGGGATCAGAAGCCGGCTGATGCTGCTGATGCCTTTCGGGAGGCCCTGACCCTGTCGCCGACCCATGAAGGGGCACAGCAGGGGCTTGAGAACCTGAAGGAAACGGTGGTCCCGGAAATACACCGGGATGCCGTTATTCGGTATCGAAACCAGGACCTGGAGGTAGCCATTGAGCTCTGGGACACGCTGCTGGCCATCGACCCGGACTTCGAGCCGGCTCAGCTCTACCGGGCCCGGGCCGTGGAGCTACAGCATCGCCTGGAAGGCATCGAACCCTAAGACCCCCACGGATTAGCGAGGATTTCGTCGGGTATCTTCCCGACCTTGCAAGGACTGTCGCCCACCCTCGGGCGGTCCCGCTGGCGAATCAGAGTCGCTTGTCGACTGACGCGTGGCTTCCAGCGTCTCAGCCATCAGATTGAAACGGGCAAAGAGTTCTCCGAATTCATCACGACGGCGTAGATGAATTCGGTGTTCCGGGTGCCCGCCAGCCAGGCGATCCATGGCACTGCCCAGCACCCTGAGCAGAATGCGCAAGCGACGGGACAGCACATAGGCTGCCAACAGCACCGTTAACAACGTGGCCAGCATCAGCACGGCCATGGCCATGACACTGGTCCTCAGCGTATTGGCCAGGGGCCGGGCGGAGATTCCCAACGCCAGCTCACCCACGACCCGGTCCCGAAAAAGTATGGGGGCTTCGAACAGGTAACGCTCGGCTTCCCCTTCCCGGTAGAAAGCCACCCGCCGACCATCCTCATCCCGAAGCTCAGTCTTGCCCCGCTGCAATTCGCCCACCGACTCACCCAGCTCGCCTTCCTCACTGCTGGCCACGACCTCCCCCCGGTGGTCGGAAAGGCGCAGGTAAGCCATCTGCCGATTGCGCTGCATATCGCTGACCATGGCCTGGAGCGCAATATGATCGCCCAGCAGAAGATCTTCGGCCGACTCGGTTGCGATCACATCGGCCATGCTGCCCCCATACTCAAAGACCAGGGAAGTCATGGCGGCCCGCTGATGCTGATACACCGCAAAACTGCCAACGACCAGGGTCAAGGCCACGGACAAGCCCAGCGCAACCGGCCAGCGGACGCTGAGCGGAATACGCCAGCGACGACCCGGCCGGGACATCAACTCGGCCTGGATGTCGCGCAAATCCGCGGCCAGTTCGGCACCGGATTGATAGCGGTCGGATGGCAGACGAGACATCAGGGTGGTGATGATACTCACCAGCGCGGCCGGGGTTTCCGGATCCCCTGGGCGCAAGCGGGCGGACTTGCCCTTGAGGATGGCTTCCAGTGTGGCGCGAGTGGTACGCCGGGCAAAAGGCAGTCTACCGCTGGAAAGGCGGTACAGCAGAACGCCAAGGGAATAGAGATCACTGCGCCCATCGACGGCCTCACCTCGAACCTGCTCGGGTGCCATGTAATTGGGCGTGCCCACCACTTCGCCCTCGTCCATTGCGGCCTGGCCGCCTGCCTGACGCAGTCGGGCGATGCCAAAGTCGGCCAGCTTTACCCGGCTGTCGTCGTCCAGAAGCATGACATTGTCTGCTTTGACATCCCGGTGGATTACACCGTTTCGATGGGCATAGTCCAGGGCTTCGGCCAGTTGCACACCAATGTCCAGCAGATGACTGACCGGCAAGGGACCCTCTCTCTCCACCCGCTGCTGCAGGGTCTCCCCCTGCAACAGCTCCATGGTCATGAAGGGCTTGCCCCCGGATTCACCCACATCATGGATGGTCACAATACCGGCATGGGAAAGTCTGCCGGCGGCATGGGCTTCGGACAGGAACTCTCTTCGATAGCGATCGCTGGAAGCGTATTCTTCCTTGAGCATTTTCAACGCCACGGGGCGCTGAAGGCGCTCATCAAAAGCACGGTAGACCACGGCCATACTGCCACGACCAATTTCCGGCCCCAGCTCGTATCGTCCCAACTTCGATGCCATGTCAGCTTTAGCGAAGCAGCAGGGCTGCGACAATCACCGCAATACCCAGCAAGGCGAGGCCCGTCGCGATCATCTTCTGACGCCGGCTGCTCTTGGCGGGTCGGAATGACTGGCCAGTGGTATCCACCTGCTCACTGGTGGCAAAGAGGAATGCGGCATTACCAAAGGCCAGGCGATCTCCATGCTTGAGCGCGGACTGGTGAATCCGTTCACCGTTGACGAAGGTGCCATTGGTGGAGAGAAGATTGACCACACGCCAATCGCCGCCAGAGCGAACAATCCGGGCATGTTCGAAAGACACACTGGGCTCTTCCAGGACCAGGTCATTATGGGCCTTGCGCCCGATTTGGGTACGTTCCGCCTGAAGCTGAAACCATTGATCCACGAACGGCGGGCTGAGCCCCAGCAAGGCCGGAGAATCAGGACTCACCGCCGCCTTATCCGCGGCCTCGTCCATCTCTGGAAGCTCATCGGGGGAAATGAAGACTGTCCCTTGGGGGCCTTGCTCCCTGAGACGCCTCGTTCCCTCGGTACCGGCACGTTTGTCGGTCACCGTCTGTCTCCCCTGCAAAAAGATACGTGTACGCGACCGGCACGGTTGCCGGCCGTCCCTTCCCCAGCCCCGCTACTCGGCAATTGCACTACTCCACATAGGATAGCAGGCTCCGACGGGGTATCAGAAACCCCTTGCACGGATGACAGTTGCCGTTGATCATGACGGAATGCGTCGATCGCTCCTTCCCACACTCTTCTCACTGCTTCTGCCGGGCCTGGCGGCACCCTGCCAGGCCGAGACGAGGCCCGATGTGGGTTTCATCCAGACGCCCGAACCGGTCGTGCGCGCCATGCTGGAAGTCGCGGACACCGCCCCCGGTGATCGGGTGCTGGATCTGGGCTCCGGAGATGGTCGCATTCCCATCATGGCCGCCGTGGAATTCGGTGCCGAAGGCCGGGGCATCGAGATCGACGGGCAATTGGTCAAACTATCCCGTCAGCGTGCCGAAGCCGCCGGTGTCGGAGAAGCCGTCCAATTCGAGCAAGGCGATCTGTTTGAAGCCGATCTCTCTGGCGCCGACATCATCACCCTTTATCTCCTCCCCGAGCTCAATCAACGCCTGAAGCCCAGCCTGCTGTCCCTGCCGAGCGGAACCCGGATCGTCTCCCACGAATTCGACATGGGACGCTGGCAGGCTGACGACTATCGGGCAGTCAATCAGCGAAAAATCTACTTCTGGCGGGTTCCGGCCGCCGTTGCCGGTGAATGGCGGGCAAGCAGGCAGGGAAAAGAGATCAAACTGCGGCTGGAGCAGAACTACCAGCGAGTGTGGGGCGAGGCAGAACTTGATGGCCTAATCACGGATCTGCGTGATGTGCGACTTGATGGCGACACGCTACGCTTCCGAATTCGAACCGAGGCATCGCAGCGGGTCATGCGTGCCCGATTCAGGCATGGCCGCTTGATTGAGCTGCAATCAGCGCCACCGCTCTCAGGCTTCAGCCCGGCGAGTCAATGGAAAGTAGCCGATTGAGTTCGGTTCACTGCCCTGAATGGCGCTCCCCCAGGACGATGCTCAATTCGAGGCTTCTCCCCCCACGAAAGACTTGAACCCTGGCTTCGTCACCGGGCCGAGTACCTTCAAGGCTGAGCAACAGTTCCGCCACACTGGTAACCGGCTGGCCATTGATGGCCGTTATGATATCGCCTTCCACTGGAAGCCGGTGAGGCCCATGGCGAATCATCCGCCCGCCCTGACCATCTCGAAGCCCGGCCTGCTGGGCATTGCCACCAGGGAGAACCCGGGTCACCAAAATGCCGTGTCGGATGGGCAAGCCAGCCTGATTGACCAGCCTGGGTGAAATCGCTATTCCCTGAATATCAATCCAACCCCGGGCAACCCGCCCTTCTCGGATGATCTGCCCGGCAATCCGGTGCACGGTATTGGAGGGAACTGCCAGGCCAATACCCACAGAGCCCGCTGCCGGGGAAATCATCATGGAATTGAGCCCGAGCATCCGCCCGCGGCTATCCACCAGAGGACCACCCGAGTTACCCGGATTGATGGCGGCGTCAGTCTGAATAAGATCGCGGATGATATAACCTGAATCGATCTGCAGCGGACGATTCAAGGCCGACACCACGCCAGCGGTAAAGCTCCCTTCCAGGCCAAAGGGGTTTCCCATGGCATAGACGGACTGTCCCACCTGGGCACGGCTGCTGTCAGCAAAGGGGATACGGGTAAGTGATCTGCCCTGGGGATCGAACTCGAGCACTGCCAAATCCATTTCCGGATCACTGCCCAGGAGGGTGGCCGGATAGTGGCTGCCATCGTAGAGCGTCACCACCAGGCGCTGCCCACCGGCAACCACATGGTGATTGCTAACCACAATACCCTTGCTGTCAATAATGGCCCCACTGCCCATTTCCATACTGGGGACGATTTCAATGCTGCGGCCGCGATGGGCGCTCAGGCTGGTCACATTGACCACTGCACGATGCCGCTCACGATGGACCCTGACCCGGTTGGCCTCCTCAGGCCCCAGATGCTCAGTATCAAGCTCCGGCAAGGGTGCTTCTGGTGGCACGCCCACCGTGAACAATGGCTCCATCAGATCAAAATACTCTGGCGCCGGGGTGGGCTCATGCAAAGGTACACAGGCAGCAACCGCCAGAAGGCACAAGCCCTTCGGCAGCATCCACCAGTCTGAGCGGGATTCGCTGGACATTCCGCTCAACTCCTCAGTCCGCGGGACATTCGGGCTGGCGTTGGTCGAAAACCATGAAACGATTGGCAGGAATATCCTCGCAGACGAGCGCCTCGCCATCCGGCCACTGAATCTCCACAGTAACGGACTCGGCTTCTCCCAGACCGAAATGAAGATCAGGCAGATCCTGGCCATTGAAGCTGCTATGGGCCATGACCTCCCGCATCTGCCGCTGCTGGCCGTGGCCGTTACCCACATCCGCCTCAACATAAACCCGGGCACCGAGTGCATGAGTATTGGGTGATTCCCCTACCAGTCGGATGTTGAGAAAACGCGCACCAGGACCGTGTCCCACCTGGTTTTCGAAAAACTGAATGCCACTGGAATTGTCCACCAACACGATGTCGATATCACCATCGCGATCATAATCGAAACAGGTCACACCGGTCCCTTGGGAGACCTCTTCCACATCCCAGGCCAGGGAACGCTCCGTAAACGTGCCGTCACCATTGTTGATGTAAAGGACCGGGCGATTGTCGGTGAAACGCCCGCCGGTGAGTTCTTCATACCAATCCGCCCAGGGAACATAGGGTGGCATGACACCGAAGCCATTGACGTGAAAAATATCAAGGAATCCGTTGTTGTTGAAATCCGCGGCACAGGCACCCCAGCCCCAGCCACCCTCTCTGACTCCCACTTCCTCGGTGGCATCCTCGAATCGAACATGGCCGTCTTCACTGATATTCCTGTAAAAGCGATTACCGCTGGTGCCCCAGTTGCCCGCGGGCTCATCGACCTTGTCGAATATTGAAGTCACGAACCAGTCAAGCTTGCCATTGTTGTCAAAATCCCCAACCACAGCGCCCATACCATTTTCGTCTGTAATAACGGAACGGTCGGTAATATTGCGGAAGAAACGACCAGCCCCGGGAGCATGAGCGAGAACGGAGCTGGTGAAAAAATCGGAAGCAATGACCAGGTCCTGCCCTCCACTGTCATTGAAATCAGCAAAGATGGGAGAAAAGTTGAAATTCTGATCAAGCTGGGCGGATGAAGTACCGCCAAATTCGTCGGCAGGCACCAGGCGATCACCCTCGCTGATCCACAAGGCCGGGGCCAGACCATCCACGCCCCCGGACCAGTGGGCCATGAAGATACCCGGCAGGCCGGAGCCGGTAAAATCCGAAAAGGCCATGCCCCAGGTGCTTCTCGACATGGGCAGTTCGGCGATTTCCTGGTAGCCGCCGGAATCATCCATGCCCAGCACCTTTACCCCTTCCCTGGGACTAAGGTTGCTAACCAGAAGCTCCTGGTAATAGTCGCCGTTCAGATCCATTACCGAGACATTGGTGAAGAATCCGTAGTCAGGGGCGTCCGGCGGCGCCAAGGCATCCGACTGCTCAAACCCAGACTGGCCCCCGAGGTTGCGGTAGAACACGAGCCCCTGTTCCTCACCGCTGGAAAAAAGCAGATCGGGCCAGCAGTCATCGTCCAGATAGGCTGCTGTGATCCCGCCCGCGAACATACGCATTTCCACGCCGCTTTGGCCGTCGATGGTCCAGCCGGCTTCCGAAAAGCCATGGGGCAGATCCAGGCCGAGATCATCCCGGAAGACAAAGGCCTGGCGATCCTGATTGCTCACATCCGAGGGACCACCAGTACAGCCCAGGGCCTCGGGGAAGCTGTCACGGTCCGCTCGCTGGGAATGATCCAGGGCGATGTATTCCGGGTAGGTTTCACCCCCACCTTCGCCATCATCTCCGTTGCCCGGAAAAGGATCATCTCGAACCAGGAGGAACCCATCCGGGTCATCTTCCCTGGCCGGAACCCAATCGCTCAGGCACTGACCATCTTCGACACAGGGATCGGTGAGCGACTCCAGAAAGGCCACCAGCTGATCCACGGCCTCCGAATCCGGCGCCACCGGCGGCAAGAACTCGCGACTGGCGGCGAAGCTGTCGTGTTCCTGCACCTCGGCAGTCAGCTCGGCGGCCCGGGGATAGAGCTCATGGACATTGAGCGAGTGAAACTGAACCAGACCGGCCAGCACTTCATCAATACGAGTCAGCCAGTATTCCGGGTCGGCATGCCATTTGATGGCGTCTTCCAGGGTCTGGAGGCTGCCGGCATGACCATACGGCCCCCGCACTGCAACGTTGAGCAGGCTGGGGACCCGAAAGGCAAACATGCCCGACGGCTCCTGGGTCACGCCCCAGCGACCGGAGTCCGTTCCCCCTTGGCGCTTGCCGCGTCCAATCTGGGGGAAACCCACATTGTGAAAGCTTTCATCGGTAAAGCGATCACCGCTATGGCAACTTATGCAGCCGAGGCCCCCTTCCTCGGGCATGGTCATGAACAGACGGGCCCCTTCCAGGGCATCTTCCGACAAGTCGGGCGTTTCCTCCTCGTCGGAAACGAGAAAATAGCGCCAGGGGCTGTCCACGAATGTCATTGATGCCTGAAAGGCACCCAGCGCCCGCTGAAGATTGCCCAGATTGATGGGGTCCGGATCCTCCGGGAAGGCGGCGGCAAACCGCTCCTCCCAGGTCGGACCCGGGCCCGGCTCGGCATCCTGTAGCCGCTCGATCAGATGCGCCCGATATTCTTCCGGCACCAGTTCCGGGTGGGTAAAGCCTCGCATTTCCTGGTCACTGAGCAGCGGAAACAGGGCCTGCACTTCGAGCAGATTGTCGCCCTCGCCCGCATGGGGGAGGTTGCCGCTCTCCGGGGTATTGAAGGTCTGACCCTGCCCGCCGGGGGCCACTTCCTCGTCCAGAACAAAGACCCGGCCATCGTGAAACAGGGCTCGATTATAAAGGGCCGTGTTGAATATGGTCTGGCTGTTGCGGGGCACATTGGGACCGTCGTCGGCCCGGGGGTCGAGGTCTTGCTCCGGGTCCAGCTCTCGATCCAGCCCCAGGCGTTCCGGTGCATGTGCTGCCACTCCGATGGGCAGGGACAGACCATCACCCATGGCAAGATCCGGATGGTGACAACTGGCGCAGGCCACGTCCCGGTTGCCGCTCAAGGTGGCACTGAAGAACAGCAGTTGGCCGAGCCGGACGAGCTCATCTTCATCCGGGCGGACTGGTGCAAGGCCCGGGCGGATATCGCCATCCAGGCCATGGTCCCGGGCGATGGCGCGAATCTCTTCTGCGAGAGCGGCGAGATCGTCTTCCTCTCCACCCGCGTCTCCATTCTGATCATCACCGTTGTCGGAGCCCCCCGGCAGATCCTGACCGCCGGGCAGGCCCCCATCGCCGTCGCTCAAGCAGGCTCCCAAACCGACCATGAGCAGCACCAGCAACACCGAACGCAAAAAAGTCCCCATTTACCACTCCCTGAACATCCCCAAATCCCAAATGCCGACACTCGGCCAATTCTCACCCTGCCTGCTGCATGCCCACGGCTTGTGCCGACTGCGCCAATCTGCTGTAGTCCCAGGCATGCCAAGACTCCAGAATATCCTTTTCAGACTACGATTGGCACCGTTCATTGCGCTGCTGATTGCCGGCTGTGCCGGCACGCCGGATGGGCTGCCACCACCGGTGGCGGATCACCACATCCATATCCGAAGCGAGAGCGGTGCACGAGCACTGCCCCGGGTACAGCTGGCCCGGGGTGAGCGCCCCGGCGATCTCAGCCGCGGCATACAGGATGCCGATATCCTGCTCCGCCAGATGGATCGCTACCGAATCGATCAGGCGGTGATCCTGTCGCTGGGCTATATGTACGCCATCCCCGAGATCCGCTTTGAGAATGAGTATCACAAGGTCAAACGGGAAAATGACTTTGTGCTCGAACAGGCCCGGCGTTTCCCGGAACGATTGGTGGCCTTCTGCGGCATCAGCCCCATTGCCGACTACGCCCTGGAGGAAGTGCAACGCTGCGCCGAGTCCGGTGCCACCGGTATCAAGCTGCACCTCGCCAACAGTGATGTGGACTTGCACGACGCTGAGGAACTCGCGGCTCTGGCGTCAGTGTTCGCGGCAGCCGAGCAGCAGTCACTGGCCATCGTGATCCATCTGCGGCCGCGGGGCTCACGCTATGGCGTCGAGGAAGCAGAAATATTTCTCGAGCATGTCCTCCCGAAAGCTCCCACCGTCCCGGTTCAACTGGCCCACCTGGGTGGGGGCGGCATTGTTGACACGGATACCTTGCGGGCCATCGAGCGCCTGGCCCGGGACCTCCCTCAACACGATAATCTCTGGTTCGACATCTCCGCAGCCTGGGCGCGGGACCGGGATTATGCCGGCGATACGGCCGGTCGGACCGCCCACCGACGCAATCGGCACAATGTGGCCCAAGCAGTCTCGCTGATCGGTGCTGAACGAATCCTGTTTGCCTCCGACTGGGACAGCCTCGAAGTGCGCGAGACTCTGCGGCCATTGCGCCGGGGCAGCGGCCTGTCCCGGGAGCAACAGCAGCAGATCCTGAACAATCGCGCCCCCTATCTCCCGGAAGCCCGCTAGTCAGAAACCCCGTCTCGGCAAAAGGCCGGGCTGCCGGTCTCGCCGGCAGCCCGGAATGGTTCCCAGGAAGAGGTCATGACCGCCGAAGCGGCCAGTGCTGACAGGAAAGGTCAACACCGTCATGGAATACGGCGGCCACTCCGAAAAGCTGCCATCAGAGGCCAATATTCTTTCGCAGGTCCATCAGGCTGCTGGTGTGGGTACCCAGATCGGGTTCACCGCAGTGCTCGAGAATCCAATCCCGAGCCTGGTCACGCAATTTCAGCGCAGCGTCCCAGTCATCCCCGTCAGGATGAATGGGCTTACCCACGGTCACCGACACACGGCCGGGGCGCACGAAAAAACTGAAACCTCGAAGCATGTCACGAGAGCCGCGGATGCTGACCGGTACCACCGGCACCCCCTTGCGCACCGCGGCCATGAAAGCGCCTACCCGAAAGGCCTGCAGTCCGGGCGCCCGGGTCAGGGTACCTTCCGGGAAGAACATCAGGCGCTCACCCGATGCCATCCGTGCCATGGCCTGCTCCAGGTCGGCAAGACTGCGACGATAATCAAAACGCTCCACAGGTGTTGCACCCGCCCGGCGCAACAACCACCACAAGGGTGGATTGCGCACGATTTCACGCTTGACCACGAATACCAGTGAACCGGGCAATGCAGCCCGCAGGCCGAAACCGTCCAGATAACTGGCGTGGTTGCAGACCACCACGCAGGGGCCGTCCGGTAGATTCTCACGGCCGCTCACCACCGGCCCGGCCCCGCTCAACAGCCCCAGCATCCCGGCGCCAAAACGGGATACCGCCGCCCGGAGACGACGACCTGGCAGCAGGGTCATGATCACGGCGAGGGGCAAGGCAAAGATCAGCACCAGCAGCCACAGCCAGAGGTTGAACAACCCTCGCCCGACCCGGCGCGCACCGCGACGCATCAGTTGCGGCAGCCCACGCCCCAGCAGGCGTAACAACTGAGCCCCCAGACGGTGCCGTTGTCCCAGGCGGCCCTGTTCAAACAGTGCCCGACAGGCCGGCCGCCGGATCTTGCCGCTGGAGGTCTTGGGTACCGACTGGGGCGGCACCAGGCTGATGACTTCCGGTGGCGTCTCCAGCAACTCCAGACTGGCATCCCGGACCGCCTGCTCCAGTTCCTTCAGTCGCTCCTGTGCCGTTTCCCGGGTCTCGGCCACCACCACCAGCCGTTCGGTTCCGGTGTCGGGGTCGGGGCTGGCAAACACCGCGACATTGTTGCTGCGAATCCCCGGAATCTGCGAGACCGCCTGTTCGATCTCATAGGGGTAATAGTTGCGGCCGCCCCGGATGATCAGGTCCTTGACCCGCCCGGTGAGAAACAGCTCCCCCCGGTCCAGATAGGCCAGATCACCGGAATCCAGCCAGCCATCGTCACTGAAAAGCTTCTCGCTCGCCGCCGGGTTCTGGAAATAGCCGCGAGTACAGGAAGGCCCACGGAACTCCAGCCGACCCTGGACACGATCCGCCACCGGCTTGCCCTTGTCATCCACCACTCGAAGCTCATGCCCGGGCAGGGCCTTGCCGCAGGCCACAAACAGTCGCGGGTGGGGGTCATCTGAATTGGCCGGCACCGCCTTGCCCCGGCGCTCAAAGGTATCCCGCTTGACCCGATCCACCCAGGGTCCCCGGTCCAGGGGCGGAAAACTCAGCCCCACCGAGGACTCGGCCAGACCATAGACCGGGCTCATGGTCCGGCGGGAAAATCCATGGGGCCCGAAACGCTCGCAGAAGCTTTCGAGGGTCCCGGGGCTGACCGGCTCGGCCCCATTGAAGGCAACTCGCCAGCTGGACAGGTCCAGGCCCTCAACGTCCTCGTCCGCCAGGCGCCGGGCGCAAAGATCGTAGGCAAAGTTCGGGGCGGCTGACAGGGTGGCCCGATGACGGTGTATGGCCCATAGCCAGCGCTGTGGCCGCGCCATGAACTGAAGCGGCGACATCAGGGTCAGGGGGATGCTGTAGTACAAGGTGCCCAGGCAGGCGCCGATCAGGCCCATGTCGTGATAGAGGGGCAGCCAGCTGACGAAATGGTCGTCGGAACTCGCCTCGACCACCTGCCCCATGCTGCGGATATTGGCAAGCAGGTTGCCGTGGGTCAGCATCACGCCCTTGGGCTGGCCGGTGGTACCGGAGGTGTACTGGAGGAAGGCCAGGTCATCAGACTTGCGCGGTACCCGGTCCGCAGGGGCTACCCCCCGTCGAAGAGCCGGGACGGTCACCACATGATCCAGTGCCGCTGCCAGCCCCCGCAACAATTGCCCTGCCCGAACCGTTTCCCTGGAAGCGATAAAGCAACGGGTCCCGGCGTTTTCCAGGACACCGCCGATACGGCGAAGATGGTCTTCCAATTGACTGGCCCGTACCGGCGGATACAAGGGAACCGGTACCGCCCCGGCCCACATCACGCCATGAAAGGCGAAGAAGAAATCCAGACCGGTGGGCAACATCAGTGCCACGGTGTCGTCCGGGCCGATACCACGCTCGCGCAGGCCGGCTGCCACTTCCGCCGCGCCCCGACGCAAGGCCTCATGGTCAAGGCCCGGCCCCTGGCCACTGTCATCGAACAGGGTCAGACAGCGGCGCTCTCCGGCACGGTTCGCATGCCAATCCAGAACCTCGGGCAGGGTCCCGGCCTGCTTCGGCTCGGCAGCGGCTGCCGTTGGCGCTGACTCCCGTGCTTCGGGCTCGGTGCTCACGGCAACCGGTTTGGCGCCACGCTCCTGCAGGGCCCGAATCAGATCAGCGGGTGTTTTCGCCCCGACCGCCTCCTCGTCCGGGACGCTGACACCAAAGCGTTTTTCCACGCGCAGCATCAACTCAACCCGCCCCAGACTGTCCAGTCCGGCTTCGGCTTCCAGGTCGGTGTCCCTGTCCAGCTCGGGTACGGGACGGCCCGGGTGGAGTTCGCTGATCACCTCGACCACAAGCGTGAGCAACCCGGCTTCCAGTTCCTCGCTTCGATCCGTCATACGCGGCCTCCGTGGCCCTCCCAGAGTTCATGGTCCGCCTGCCCCCCGGTCCCGGTCAAGCGTATTCGGGGCCATTGGCATCAGGCGGACGGAACAGCAACTTACGACTATACTGTGACAACTCAGGGAGTTAGGACATTGGAAAGGGTATGGACCACGGCAACATCGGCAAACGCCGAATCAGTGAGACTCTGCGAACCTCCACCATCTTCGCCGACATTGAAGGGGCGGTGGTGGAGTCGCTGGCCGGTCGAATGGGGGAAGTCCGGCTTGCCGATGGCCAGGATCTGTTTCAGGCCGGCGACAGCGCCGATGCCATGTATGTGGTGCTGTCGGGCGCCTTGCATGTGCTGGCCCCCAAGAGCGAGAGCGATGATTTTGAGGCGGCCCGCCGGGTCGGCCGCGTCATGCCGGGGGAACCCGTTGGCGAGATGGCCCTGCTGGTGGGTGGTTTTCGCAGCGCCACGGTCAGAGCCGTGGGCACCACGCTGCTGGCCCGCCTGCCGGCCGGCACCTTCGATGAAGCCGTGGCAAAGCATCCTCCGCTCAGGGCCGCCCTGGAAGCAGAAGTGCTGCGACGCATGCGGCACAATCAGATCGGCAAACTGATCCGCCGTTATTTCGGCACCCTGGAAGATGAAACCTGGCGCGCCCTGGAAGACCGTCTGAAATGGCAGCAGCTTGAGCCCGGCGAAATGCTCTTCGACCAGGGGGCACCGGGCGACAGCCTCTATATCCTGGTCAGCGGCCAGCTACGCATTCTTGGCAGCAATCAGGACGGTGGATTGCAGGCCATCGCCACGGTTACCGCGGGCGAGATGGTGGGTGAAATGGCGGTACTGCGTGACCAGCCTCGCTCCGCTCGCGTGGTGGCAACCCATGCCAGCACCCTGGTCCGTCTGACCCGGGTGGATTTCGATCATCTCAGCCGACGCCACCCCCAGCTGGCGCTGTCTGTAGGCCGCCTGGTGGTGGAAAGACTGGACCGGGCCCAACAGGGAAACGGCAATCAAACGGCTGCCCCAAGGGCCGTCTGCGTGATCCGGGCCGGTCGTCTGGCCGCGCCCAAGGTATTCCTGCTGCAACTGCAGAAGGCCTTGAGAAGCCACGGTGACAGCCTGCTACTGGATCCAGGCGAGATTGGCCGCCGCCTGGGCCGGGAAACGCTGGCCCACGCCGGTCCCGGCGATCCGGCCCATACCGGTCTTGGTCTGTGGCTGGAGCAGCAGGAGTCCCGCCATGAACTGGTGTTCTATCTGACCGACCCCTGTGACGCGGGTGAGCAGCCCAGCGCCTGGACGCAACGTTGTCTGGAGCGGGCCGATGAGATTCTGGTACTGGCGGACAGCGAAGACGACCCGGAGCCAAAGGGTCTGGAAACCCTGCTCTATCAGGAGCTCTCGGCCCGCCGCCAGTCCGGCGTGGCGCCACGGGTCCACCTGGTTCTGCTACATGCCCAGGAAACCACCCTGCCCCATCATTCCGACCGCTGGCTGGAGCCCCGCTCGGTGGATACTCACCACCACCTGCGAAGCGGTTGTCCGCGGCAGATGGCCAGTCTGGCGCGCCGCCTGACCGGCCGGTCCATTGGCCTGGCCCTGAGCGGGGGCGGCGCCCGGGGCATTGCCCATATCGGCGTCATCCGGGCCCTGGAGGAGGCGGGCGTACCGGTGGACCTGGTTGCCGGCACCAGCATGGGTGGGGTGGTGGGCGCCCTATACGCCCGAGGTATGGCCCCGGCGGACATCCTGGCCCAGGCAGAATGGGCCTTCGTCCAATCCAATCCCTGGCGGGAGTACACCTTGCCCGCGTTCAGTCTGCTCCGCAGCAAGCGGCTGGATTACGTCAGCCGCAAGACCTATGGCGATCTGCTGATCGAGGATCTCTGGCGCCCCTTCTGCTGCGTCTCCACCAATATCTCCCGGCAGCAGCTGACCGTGCATGAAAGCGGCTCCCTGTGGCGTGCCGTGCGGGCTACAGGCGCCATACCCGGTCTGGTGACACCGGTAATCAACAACGGCGAGATCCACGTGGACGGCGGCGTCCTGAACAACCTGCCCGGTGACCTGCTGCGACCCCGGGTGGCCCGACTGCTCACCAGCGATGTGCGTGCGCCTCGGGGCGTGTCTGCCACACGTGACGACTTCCCCTCTCCCTGGGTCAGTCTCCTGCGGGGCAAGCAGTATCGCAAGCAACGGGGTGTGCCCGGCATGATGGAAATACTCATGGATTCCGTGCTTGCCGCCAGCCACCAGGCTGCCGACCGGACCCTTGCCGACGCCGATATCCGCTTCACCCCGCCCCTGGCCGATGCCACTACCTTGGGCTTTCGCGATCTGGCCGGCATCGAACAGCACGGATACGACTATGCGCGAGGCATTATCGATGCCCTGGGCGTGGCAACAATCTGCCGAGTCGCGGTCCAGTAACCACTTGCGCTATGATTTGTTTGTGAGAAAGGAGCAGCGGACCGCCCCGACAAATTAGCCCAGGCAGGGAGGCCATCAGCCGCGACCACCTGCCACCGGCAAAGGGGGTATGCAATGCCAGGCCCGCGCGTCCAGCACATTCTGGACCTGCTCTTTCCGTCCATCCCAACGGCCTGGGAAAGTGATTTCCGAAACTACCAGCGTCAACTGGCCCGGCGTATTGGTGTGGTGGCGGCGGTGGCGGTCCTCTTCATTCTGCCCGCCTTCCAACTTATCGAGTTCCTGCTCTACGAAGACCACCACCGCATCGGCCTGCGGAATGCGCTGTGGCGATTGCCGGTCCTGATCCCCGCCCTAGTCATCCTGGTCCTGCGCTGGCGCTTTCCGCTGGGTGACTGGCCCCGGCCGATGCTCTTGCTCCTCGCCTTTGCCATGATGTTCATGATGGTGGGCATTTTTGCCAATGAGAAGGTCTATGACGGCGCCCCCGTGCAATACACTGCCCAGGGCTTGATCATGACCATTGGCGCCATGTCAGTGGCCGCCACCCGGGGGTTGAGAGATATCCCGGTCATCTATGGCCTGCCCCTGCTGGCGCTGCCGCTGCTACTCAGCCACAACGGCGTCGACCTGATTGCGGCCGCCGTCAATCTGATTTACCCGGCCGTCATGGTGGTCGTGGCCTGCATCCTTGCCGAGCTTCTTTACAATGGTTACGTGCAGAACTTCATCGCTGCACAACAGCTACGCCAGAGTGCCCTGACAGACCCCCTCACCGGTCTGCTCAATCGCCGCGCCATGGATCAGGAACTGGCCGCTGCCCATGCCCTATCCCGCCGACATCATCAACGCTATGCCGTGATCATGGCCGACCTGGACTATTTCAAACAGGTGAATGACAGCCACGGCCATGATGTGGGCGACGAAGTGTTGGTGGAACTGGCCCATCGTCTCAGTGCATCCGTGCGGGCTGAGGACCGCGTGTCCCGCTGGGGGGGCGAGGAGTTCCTGATACTTCTTCAGAATACGGACAAGGAACCCGCTTACCTCGTCGCCGAGAAGGTTCGTCAGGTGGTGGGAAATCAGGACTTCAAGACCAGTGCAGGACGGCTGTCCCTGACAATCAGCCTGGGGCTGGCCATCAATGAAGGCACCGAGGATGCCGAGGCCGTGGTCACTCGCGCCGACAAGGCTTTATATGAGGCGAAACGCAACGGCCGCAACCGCACCGAGTGCGGATGAGCAAGATTTTCCAGTAAGTGACATCCCGAAACCATCACTTCAAGGAGAACTACCTGATGCCAGACGACGCTCCAGGGCCCGCAAGGCTAACGGTGCAAAAACCAACCCGATACCCAGGGCCCATGCCATGGACCATAATGCCGGTTGCAGAAACGCCTCTCCATTGAGCAACCCTCGGGATGCTTCAGCCAACAAGGACACGGGATTCAGCTCAACTACGACCTGTAGCCAGGGGGGCATGGACTCAGTCGGGACGAATACATTGCTCACAAAGGTCACTGGAAACAGCGCGGTAAAACCAAATAACTGGACATGCTCCGGGTCCCGGGCAATCACGCCAATCCAGACCATTACCCAGGAAAATGCAAGGGCAAAGGTCAGCAGCAGCAATGACATACCCAGCAGCCCCATTACCGTACCCTCCAGACGATAGCCAAGCAGGAAGCCGATTGCCAGCAGGAGCAGAATGGACCAGGCCTGCTTCACCAGGTCCGCGGTAATCCTGCCCGCCAGTGGTGCCCAACGGGCAATGGGCAGGGCACGAAGGCGATCGAATACGCCTCGGGTCAGATCCATGTTCAGGCCGTGCCCCACATAGACCGTCACGAAGACCATGTTCATCACGATCACACCGGGTAGAATGAATTGCAGATACGCCTCCGTGGAGCCGGCGATGGCGCCGCCGAAGACATAGAGAAACAGCAACAGAAAGAGTACGGGCTGGATGCTGAAATCACCCAACTCCCAGGGGTTGTGCCGAATCTGAACCAGTGTCCGCCAAGCCAGCGTCAGGGTCTGGTTCAGGCCATCGAAAAAACGGTGATTGGAATCAGGCACCCTGATCGCCCTCCTCTGCCGTTTCTCCACTTTCCGCCCGGTGGCCGGTAAGCTTGAGGAAAACGTCATCCAGGCTGGCACCACGCAGGGAAAAATCCTGCAAGGCCAGCCCCTGCTCATCGAGGCGCCTGACCACCTGCGTCAGCAAGGCAGGATCCGACACCGGACAGGAGACAGTGCGCCCGTCAACATCCGGCATTTCCCCGATCAGCGCCGCCACCGCCTCAGCGATTTCGGCCAGCTGCAGCGGATCCCGTGGTCGCAGTCTCAGAATCTGCCCACCCACCTGCTCCTTGAGTGCGTCAGGCGTTCCCTTCGCAATCACCCGTCCCCGGTCGATGACCACGATGTCATCGGCCAGGGCATCGGCCTCTTCCAGATACTGGGTGGTCAACAAGACCGTCATCCCGGCAGCGACCATGCCTCGGAGTCGCTGCCACAGCTGCTTGCGGGCCCGGGGATCCAGGCCGGTGGTGGGCTCATCCAGGTACAGTATCCGGGGATTCCCCACCAGACTTGCCGCCAAATCCAGTCGGCGACGCATACCCCCTGAATAGGTCTGAACCGCGCGCCCCGCGGCCTCTTCCAAACTGAAATCCCGCAACAATTCCCTGGCCCTGGTCCGGGCCTGTGATCGCGATTGCCCCAGCAAGCGGGCGATCAGAATCAGGTTTTCCATCCCGGTCAGCTTGTCATCCACCGAGGCATACTGTCCTGTCAGCCCGATGACCCGCCGTACCGCTTGTGGATTGCGAAGGAGGTCATGGCCATCCACCATGATCCGGCCAGAATCCGGCAGCAGAAGGGTGGCCAGAATTCGCACCATGGTGGTCTTGCCGGCCCCGTTGGGACCCAGCAGGCCCAGCACCGTACCCGGTCTCAGCGATAAACTCACCTGATCCAGAGCCTGAGTTTCGCCGAATCGTTTGCTTACCGCTTCCGCGACAATGGCATCCATTTGAAGACCTCATAGTCGTCCGTTTGCCACCCAAACCACCAAGACTACTCGATGGGCACCGAGATCACATCCAGCATCAGTCTGGCCTAAATAACGCTCTCGAGGGGCGTGAAGGCACCATCGGTCCCGATTTTCCTACCACTCGCCATAAGTCCAAGGGTCAACTGGCTGCGTGGATGGTGTTTTCTCTTGTAAGCTCAAGCCCGACCCCACTGAAGGAGGCGGCGCTCTTGTCCTGCCAAGGCTCAATCAGGCTTCTTACCATAACGCGGAATCTCTCCGTGTTGTTCCTGTCTCTTGGTCTGCTCGCCGCCCCCGCGCTGTCGGCTCCGCCCGAGATGGATCCGGCCCTGGAATCCAAGCTTGATGACTACATCACCCTGTTTGAACAGCCTGCGGACGAACGGGCTGCCTTGTTGGCGGCTGTCATCGAAGAGCTGGACGGGGAAACACCCACGGCCACGCGCGTCCGTGCCCGTGGTTATTACATGCTGGACTTTCTTAGCCAGGAAGATGAAGACGCGGCCAGGCAAGAGAGCCGGGAGCTTGTGAGTCTGGCGGAGGATGACGGCCACCCCGATGTAATTGCAGAGGCCCTTGCCTTTCGAGCGGACGTGATGTGGCGCCTCGATGACAATGATGAAGCCATGACCCAGATCCCATTGCTCGAAAGGATTCTGCCTGAAGTCCATTCTCCACGGGTGCGCTACTATGCGCATAACCTCTCCGGGCGCCTGCTGCGCGCTCACAGTCAGTACGAAGACGCTCTTTCCCACTTCCTGGCAGCCTATGATGCGGTGCAGGAAACGGATGATGAGCGCACCCAGATAAGACGCCAGTTCCTCAACTACAGCATTGCCCAGATGCAGGCTGAATTAAGAAATTATGATCAGGCGTTGCGGATGGTACGGCGTGGTATCAGAGAGACCCAGGATCTCGACTACCGAATCTACCTCCCGGAGTTTTTCCTGCTCAAGGGCTACATATTTGCCCAGATGGAGGACAAGGAAGCCTCCATTCAGGCCCACGAGGAAGCCATTGACTGGGCAGAAGAGCTGGAACGGCCAGACATCATCGTCACCAGCCTCAACAATATCGGTTCTGCCCAGATTCAAATGGAAAACTTCGAGGATGCCCGCGAAACCCTGCAACGGGCACTCGCCATGGCAATCGATCTGGAGGACGAACACACACGCCCCCTGCTGGAATTCAACCTGGCTTATCTGGCCATCATGCTGGGCGAGGTCGATGACGCCATTGAGGAAATGGAAGCCGCCCACAGCCGATTGGCCGAATTCTACAGTGATGCCAATATGGCCGATCTCTTGGGCTACATGGCAGAAGCCTACAATGAAGCAGGTTTAATGGAAGAAACCATCGAAACCCTGAAGAAACAGCGGGAATTGAAAAGCAGGGTTTTTCAGGCAGAACGAGACCAGAGCCTGAGTGAGCTACAGACCCGCTACGAGACCCGTGAGCAGGCCACACAGATCGAGCTACTTGAAGAACGCAATGAGCTTCAGGAGCGGGTCATCGAGAACAGTCGCCTGCAGCAGCGCATTACCATCCTTTTCGTCATTGTTGTGATCATGAGCCTGATCCTCCTCTGGCAGGCCTACCGCGCTGCCCGACGAGCCAACCTGCGCCTGACGGTCGCCAACAAGCAGCTGGAATACCAGTCCGTGCACGACACCCTGACCGGCCTTCTGAATCGACGATCCTTCCAGAAGGAAATGCAGCAGCGTGGCGACGGCGGGAAGGAGCGACGCGCTCAGCTTCACCCTGATGCCCTCCTACTCCTGGATGTGGATTTCTTCAAGCGAATCAATGACCAATATGGTCATTCCGGCGGCGATGTGGTCCTGCGGGAATTGGCCGGTCGCCTCAAGGCGATTTCCCGAAGCTCCGATATGGTCATTCGTTGGGGGGGCGAGGAAATCCTGATGTTCCTGCGAAACATGGACCCTGCAGCCTTGCCGGACTACGTTGCTCGTGTACTGGAAGCCATTGGCAAGGACCCCATCGAAGTTCATGGCGCGATGCTAACGGTCACCGCCACAGGCGGCTTTATCCAGCTCCCATTCGCCGGCATCCCCGAACAGGAAATAAACTGGGAAAAGGCGCTCAACATTGCCGACATGGCCCTCTACCTCGGCAAGACCCACGGACGTAACCGTGCCATAGGCATCCTTGGCGTCAACCGCCCCTTCGAGGAGATACGCGACGCCCTCAGCAATGACCTGGCGAACGCCGTGGATCAGGGGCTTGTGGATCATACTACCGTCAAGGGTCCGCCAAGACAGTCACCGCCGTCCTGAAAGCGGCTTGGACCTCCCCTGTGACTGGCGTATAGTTCGGCTGCGTCAGTCATAGAGAACCAACAAGGTTCCGAAGCAGGAAGGGGGAATTCCATTGAACGACTTCATGTTCCTGGTCCAGATCGCGCTGGTCCTGATCATTGTCTTTGTATCCGCTTACAGCGTTGTCGGCTACCAGCGCAGGCTCCGTCGTGCCCAGCGCACCGCCAAGCAGACGCGGGAAGAGCTGCCCAGCCTGCGCCAACTGGACAGTCGTGAGCTGGACGCGCTGCGGGGCCAGCTCATCGACCCGACCCGCTCAGACCGAACCCTGGAGCTCGATGGCAACGAAGTTTATCGGCTCAGCGGACCTTTCGAGCGCCACGGCCTGGATACGGGCGGCCACACCACCTGGCACGATCAGATCGGTGGCGTGGAAGTCATCCTGCCCTATGACGCTGCCCTTTTCCTGAAGGAATACAACGAGGCGGAAGTCGCATTTTCGGGTCGCTACGCCGTAGTGATTTCCCTTAATGGCGAGTTCGACCTGCAGGGGGGCAAGGAACGTCAGCAGCGCCGGGAGGCCCAGGAAGACCAGTGGGAAGCCGGGGTACGAGGCGCGCTAAAGTGCGTTTTCGGCAATGACGGCCCCGTTGAGGATGGCAGTCCTCGTCAGGATATCCGCATCCTGGACCAGCGCCTGGAGACGCCCGCTGAAACCGAGGATCGGGAAGGCCGCGGGATCGGTTTTCTCTCCAGCATGGCCTGGATCGGCAGCTTCATCGCCCTGGCCATCGCCGCCGGAGTAGCCGGAGAAATCGCCCGCCAGATCTGGGTCACCGCAGCCGGGATCCTGGCATTGCTGGGGCTGTGGCTGTTCTGGCGACCCTATCGACCGGGCATGCCCGCCCGCGTCAACCGGGTCTCCGGTCCACTGGATATCTTCATGGTGCCGGCCCCCAATGGCGGCCCCGACCAGGGACAGCCCGCCCTCGGGGATCGCCTGCCCTTCTCGGTGCCCCCGCATTGGTTTCACAAGCTTGGTGGCCTGGTGGGCCGTACGGTGGAGGCCGATATCCGGGTCATGGATCGCTCCGCTGTCCGCCTCAATCACGACTTCAGCATTGATGCGGAAATGATCCAGTCCCGACCCCACTACTGGGGCAAGCACCTGAGCCTGACACTGGTAGCCTTGGGTGCTGTCGTCACCATGCTCCTCAATTCCCCCGGCCCCATCGGTGACATGGTCCTCGCCCAGCATGTCATCAGCGGCCACGAAATACGGGAGTATCATGACAGCCAGTCACTGGCCGAAAACCCACCGCGACAGGGCGATCTGGTGTCACTGTCCGGGCAAGCCCATTGCCAGGTGGAGACGCCCAGTAGCAATCAGGTGGCAGGACTTATCGACTGCTCCCGGATTCGCTGGGACGGGGAATTACTGCCCAATGAACCCGACGCCCTGCCCGACCACCTGCGCATGCTTGCACAGGGTGATTTTCTCGATGTCCGCGAACTGTCCGGTGTTGAGCAAATGCTGGTCGGCGGCCATGGGCGGCGGGAAATCCGGGTCATCTCCAACCCTGGCCACGCCGTGAATCTGGTGGAACAGGCTTGCTCAGATGCAGAGCGAGAGGATCGTGGCAATTTGTTCTCGCGCCGGTGCCAGGATACCCGGCGACTGCTGCTCTCCGACATGATCCTCGACATGGAGGAGGCACCGGAAAGCTGGGATGGGGTCCACGATCTATTTCAGACCGCTGACGGTGACGAGGTTCGGGGGCTCATGCTTCGCGATAACCTGGAGCGGTTCTACCTCCACGGGCGAGATATCAGTAACCACGCCATCCTGGATTACCGGGAAGTCCTGGCCGAATCCATTCTCGACCGCCAGCGGGGTGGGATACTTCTAGAAGTGACGAACGGCGGCGAGGCGGAACTGCCCTCCGTGCAGCACAGTCGTCGTGAGCTTATTCGCTGGAACGAACTGCTGAAACTCACTCAGAGATCCGAGGCCCAGCCCTTCCGCCTGGAGGGCATGGTGACCCGTCTCGGCGAAGACGCTAGCGGCGCCGTTCACTTACAGATTGATGCCTCGCGGTCACTGGACGAGAGCTGGCCGGCACTGATGCGCAGTACGTGGCTGAGCCTCGGCTTGCTGTTATTGCTGATCCACGTACCGCTGTTTGCCATCAAGCTGCGAGCGGCAAGGCGTCGAGGCCAACAACTGACAGAACAAGGGAATCAGAATCCGCGTTTCTAAGTTTCCCCAAGCGAAAGGGAGTTTCCAATGTCTCTGGACATGTTCAGAATCAGGGAACAGACTGTTCGCCGCCTGCGTGTGGTGTTCATTGTCTTGATTGCGACCGCAGTGATCGGCCTTGGTCTATTGCTGTTACTGGATTGGCTAGACGTCTTCAATCGCGACCATCCACTGGTTTTCGCCCTGGTGGCTGTGCTGGTGGTTGCCGGGGTGCTGGAGTTTGGTCTGGAATCCCTGCGCCAGGCTGGACGTCACAAAGACAGCTGGTGGCGACCCTAGCCACCAGCCAGTGATTGGACAGCCAGGCCACACCTTGGGACAATCCCCGCCATGGAACAGTGCCCGTACTGCAACACCGAAATCGAGGATGGTAGCGTCCACTGCCCCAAATGCCGGGCGGAGAAGGGCTATGCCATGCGCAGCAATGGCTCGGTGAGGCATGAACCAATTCCCCTGCCACTGGTTGCACTGCTGGTTCTGGTCAGTTCCGGCATAGGCGTTCTCATGATCTACACCGGCATCCTCGGCTTGCGGGAAGAAACCGATGTCTGGGGAATTGTCGTGATCCTGCTCGGCCTGCTCTTTCTGGCCCTGGCAGCCATGGGTCTTCGCCCTCAGCAGCCCAAATGGTTCCGTCCCTACCGTTAGGCCTGATTACCGGGGGCCATCACAAGGCTTCGGAAAGACGATTGCGGCCACCACGCTTGGCTGCGTAAAGCGCTTCATCAGCACGCTTGAAGGTCTCCGTTGGGTTGGCCTCGGGTCGATGCACGGCCAAACCCATGCTGAAGGTGGTCACCGGCTGCTGCTCCCGCCATCGTTCCAGCAATCGATCTGCAATCTGCCGGGCATGAGAAGCAGCCCTTGGCATGAGGATCATGAATTCCTCGCCCCGACCCTGAAAGGGATATCCCCTTCACGTAATTCTGCCCGGAGGAATTCCGCCAGGCTGATCAGCACCTTATCGCCCCCATCATGCCCAAAACTGTCATTGACCCATTTGAAATGATCCAGATCGATGAGCAACACCGCATCATCCGGCGCGACCTGTGGCAAGACGGTATCCGCAAGCCGACGATTTGCCAGCCCCGTGAGCGGGTCCCGCTCTGACTGATTCCGATATTCCAGGGCTTGAAGACGCTCGAGAGTATAGTGTTCGGCATTGGAAAGGGCCGCGCCTGCCTCCAAAGCGAGGGTCTCAAGCGCGGCCCGTCCCTCAACCGAGACAGCTGATGAATTCAGCCTGCCGACAAACAGAATGGCAGCTACATCGTCCCCGATGAATACCGGTTCGGCATGGACAGCACCGAAGTCGGATTCCTGTAACAAGGGGCAGCCTTCCTGTTCGATCTGATCTCGATACCAGCTGACCCCATGCCCTTTGTTCAGCACCCTTCGGGCAATTCCCCGGTCCAGGCTGAGACTCGCCTCCAGGATGGATTCCGGCATACCACTAAGGCTGGTTACCTTCACCTCTTGCCCACCGGACTGCAGCCGAATCATGCTGGCCGCATCGAAACCCAACTCACGGCAAGCTTCAACAATTTCATCCATCACATCCTGGCTATCGAGGGAATTGATCCTTCTGGCTGCCAGGGCAACCCGGCGGAAAATCTCTGCCTGTTGACGGAACTCATCCTGATAACCACGCAGAAGATTCATTGCAAAGCTGATGCCTTCACCCACCAGAAGACAGGTCGGCAATGCGACCACACCGGCCTGCAGCGCGGCAATATCATCCAGCTTCGGCGCTACATAGGTGAGAACCATCAAGGGAAACAAGGCCAGCGGTGCCCAGCGCGGGAGGACCAGGCCCACCCAGACATAAACGAAAACAAATGTCAGCGGATAGGTATAAGGGCTAAAACCAACCAGCAACTCGTAGAAGTAGATGAAGAGAAAGGCAACCGGCACCACGAGGGCGAAATATTTGAGCCGCCCCCGCTCCCATGGAAGGACGACGAGCAGCGCTGCAACCACGCATGCGGCAAGGGCAAAGCCAAGCCGAAGCATTCGGTCCTCAGCGGACTCCGCAAGCAGAATAGCGCCTAGCGCACTGGCAAAGGCACCAAAGAGAAACATTGCTGCCGCCATGCGAGCAATTCGCCTAAGGCGATGCTTCTTCGCGGTAGTTGCCTCCAACAAGGCTGCCCCGATTGTCGATTCCGTGGGCTTCATGACACCTCATTATAAATCAGCCGGGATACTCCTTATTAAAGAAATGGTAGTCGCTGGGAGTCTTGCTGCAAGTAAGTTTACTGAGATGAGCGGCGACGTGCTCATTGAACCGAAAGGGGTTCAATCCTGGATGGCAGTAAAAACTGCCCAATCCCGTATTGCCCTAATGTCCCGAATCTGTACTGCCTGCTCCTTTTTGAGTGGGTCCGGGAGCCGGTTCATGACATGGCAAGCACAACACCCAATAGGGAAAAGGATTCATACATGCGCAAATCAAAAGACAGCCAAAGCCCAATAACGCCCGGCCTTGTCACCGCCATCGCATTCACGATGCTGATGGCCGCGCCCGCCGCCTTCGCCGAAGAAAAGGCCTTTATCTGGACCCTCGACTCAGACGAACTGGAGTGGGGCCCCTGCCCGGAGTGGATGCCTGAGGGCTGCGGCATTGCGGTACTGCAGGGCGATCCCACCGCAGCCAATGCGGATGTGCTCTTTCGCTTGCCGGGGAACAGCACGGCCGACCATCACTGGCACAGCAGTGCCGAGCGCATGGTGCTCGTGGCCGGGGAAATGAGCGTGGATTATGACGGCCAGGACCCGGTCACTCTCCATCCTGGGACCTATGCCTATGGCCCCGCCGGGCTCCCGCACACGGCCCACTGCGTCTCCGAGGAAAGCTGTCTGCTCTTTATCGCTTTCGAGGATCCCGTGGACGCGCACCCGGTTGAAGACTGACAGGCTGAGCCCATTGCCAGCAGGCGGCGGCCGCACACGCCCTTTTGGGCCTAGGACGCCGCCTGCCTGGCGGGAGTCTGGTCGGCCTGGCGGACCGTTGGCGCCGCTTCCAGCCATTGCAGGAGCTGCTCGATGTCCTCGGGCTGTGCCTGTTTGGCGACGCGGGCCAGGGTTTCGCGCTGGCGGGCATCCCGATCCAGGGGCTCCTCGGGATCGATGTAGCCGTGCTCGCTGAGCCATTCCTCCAAGTCCTGTGCGCAGTTGCGGCGAAAGCGCGGCACTTCCCCGTCTCGCAGCGCGGCCACCAGGGCCTCGCCATCGCCCTGCAGCGATTCGGCCAGTTCACTGACCCGATCAATGAAGGCATCCGATACCGCACCGGATTCCTCCAGCGCCGGGCGATCCACCGGCCGGCCACGGCCGCGCTGCCAGGCCGCGATCCAGGCACGGGCGGCGGCACAGCGCCCGGCCAGTCGCTCGCGCATGGCCGCTTCCGGGATGGCGCTGTTGGCCGCATCGATTGCCAACAGGCCTTCCAGCTGGCCCAGGCTCGTCACCCGCCAGGTATCCATCAGGCGATGGAGCAAAACCAGGTCATCGCGCAATAGGTAGAACAAGGGCAGACTGCCGGTCGGCTGGCGCGGGTCGGCGGCGGGGACACCCAGCCGGGCCGCGTAGTCTTCCGGACGATCCTGGCCGGGTTCGGGCAGGGACTCGGCTTCCGGCAACTCGAAATCGGCCGCCTCGGCATCAGTCCGCCAGGCCCGCACCCGGGCAAGGTCAATATGATGGGGCCGCTGACCGGTGGCCCGCTCCCACAGCGCCAGCTCGTGGCGACGGGCGCTGAGATAGAAGACCTGCCGGCCCTCCTCCGCCGCCAACTGCTCCAGACTCTTGGCCACCACGGCAAAACGCGCCTCGTCACTGGTGGTCAGGGCCTCATCCAGAAACAGCGGCAGCGAGGCCCGCCCCTGCTCCTGCTGGCGCAGCCAGGCCAGGCGCATGGCCAGCAACAGTTGCATGCGGGTGCCCGTGGACAATGCGTCCAGTCCACGGCGGGCCTGCTGGCGACAATCCAGGGCGACCAGCCCGGCCTCATCATCCAGCTCGATGTCCCAATCCTGATGGGTGAAGCGCCGGAAGCGCTCGCGGGCATCGGCCAGGGTCTCCGGCTCGCTTTCCTTGCGATGTTCGGCTTCCACTTCATCCAGAAGAAACTGCCCGGCCTCGGCGAACAGCACTTCATCCAGGCGGTCTTCCAAGGCCGAGCGGGCCGCATCCACATCCGCCAATGCCGAGGCGAGCTTGTGATCGGTACCCGCCCTCTCAAGATCACGCCGGATCGTCGTGCGCTCATCCTGCAGCGCTGCCAGGTCGGCGGCTTCTTCCTCGGCCTCGGCGCGCTTGTCTTCCAGCCACTCGTGCTCGTCGGCCTCGACCTGCGCCAGCAACTCCTCCTCGCCGCCCAGGGCCGAGCGGCGCTCATTCTCGCGGCCCCTCGCATCAAGCAGTCGTTCGCGCTGAGCCTTCCAGGCATCCCACCGCTCAATACGCGCCTCCAGGCCACGGCGGTCCCCGGGCTCCAGGCCGGCCTCGCGGTAGAGCTCAGCCTCCTGGGAGCGGCGTTCGTCGATATCCTGTTCCAGGCGCTCGATATCCTTATCCAGTTGCGCCACTAACTGCTCGGCCTTTTCCGCCTCGCTCTGACGCTGCTCCAGCTCATCCAGCCTGGCCTTGAGATCCGCCAGTACCGTGTCGGACTCAATCCCCCAGACACGCAGAAACGCGACCACGGCCCCGGCCGCTGAATCCCGCGCCTGTTCGAGCTTGCCCACCTCGCCTTCCAGCTCGCGGCGCGCGACTACCGCCTGATGGTAAGCAGAGACAAAGCGCACAAAGTGGTCAATGCCCTGAGCCGTCAGGGCCGGGTCAAAGCCCAGGCGCTTCGCCAGCGCGGCACGCTCGGACTCCAGTTGCCTGAGGGTTTGCTCAAGCTCCCTCAAATCTTCCTTTGCTACCTGTTCACGGGCCGATGTCGTCCCGCCCCGCTGCCGGGTCAGCGCACTCCAGGCCGCCCCCGCCAAAGCCAGCAGACCACCAACCAACGCCACCCAGGCCTCGGCGACCAGTGCCGCGCCTGCCGCCAGTAGCCCGCCCAAGGCGGCCAGGAGCAATGGCAGGCGCCCAGCGTTGCTCGGCTCCTCACGGGGAACCGCATCCAGCCTGGCCTTCAGTTCCGTTTGCCGGCGCCGCTCCTTGTCCAGCCGGTGCGCAAACTCCTCGGCCTCGCTGACCGCCTCAGTCGTCAGCGTCGGGGCCTCCGACTGTCCGCCCAGGCGCTCCAGGGCTTCGGCCTCGGCGGCCTTCGCCTTGGCCACGGCGGCACGCTTGTCCGCCAACTGCTGGTCCAGGCGCTGGGCCTCGCCCAGCCGGTCCCTTTGTGCCCGCAGCTCGGCGACCTGCGGACGGCGCTCGGCCAGGCCGGTGGCCTGCAGGCCTTGCCGGGCATCGTCACGCTCCCGATGGGCAATCGCGAGCTGCCGTTCAGCCTCCACCCGTCGGTCAAGGCACTGCTCCAGGCGCTTGATCTCATCCCCGCGCAGGCGATCCATGCCGGCCGGAAAATCCGTTTCAAGCCCCGCCTCGATCCCGGCGCGCTCCTTGCGGATTTCCAGCAAGGCCAGGGCCTTGTTCAGGCGATCGGCACGTCGCCCCGCCTCTTTCGCCGAGGCAATCTCTTCTTCCAACGCCGGCAGGCGCCGTTCGGCATCGCGATAGCTCTGATATTCGGCCTCGACGTCGCGCAGCTTCTTCTCGCTGTCGCGCAGATCCCTGTTTTCCGATTGCCCCGCCCGTGGGCCAATCTCAAACGGCCCGCCCCTCAGCGCCGGCAGATCAAAGCCCTGGGCCAGATCACGCTTGAGCTGTACAACCAGCCGCTCATCGCTGGCCGTCTTCTCAAGCAGGTCTTCCATCTTCAGCCAGTAACAGCTCAGGGCATCGGCCTCCGGCAAGGGAGGTGCCTCAACCGGGCGTCCGTCCACTTCCCACTGCTGCTGACTGCCCGTGCGGCTCACACGACGCCGCTCGCCATTCTCGAATTCTGCTGACAGCACCAGGGCCTTGGGGTCGGACGCCGCGGGCTCGGCCACCAGATAGCGCAGTGCCCGAATCAGGCTGCTCTTGCCGATGGCATTGGGCCCCGTGACCAGGTTGACCCCGGGAGCAATGTCCTTGAGATGAAAATCGCCCTGAATGCCGGGCAGGGACGTAATCGTCAGACCCTTGAGCCTCATCCCAGATCCCCCCTGCTTGCCAGCATCCGTTCCAGCATCCGGGTCCCGGCCCGGCGCAGGTAATCCACCACCACCTGCTCGTCCAGGGAGTCACGGCCGATGCTGTCAGCACCCATGCCGTCAGTACCCAGGCCCCCATCAGCCAGGGCCTGCCAGCGAGACTCGCCCAGCCGTGCCTGCAGCCGACGGCGGCCCTCCTCGATCAGACGCTGCCGCGCACTGTCATCCGCGGGCCCATCCAGCAGCCGCAACCGCCTGGCCAGCAGACCGGCCGGGTGGTTGGCCTCGGCCAGCTGATCCAGAGGAATCTCGGGCAGAGCCTCAACCAGAAGCTTTTCCAGGAAATAATGCGTGCCCCGCGCTCCGCGAAACAGCGCCTCGTGAAGCGCCGGGCCCAGCGCCTCGGCCGCGGCCTCGGCCAGGTTGCTGCGGCCCACCAGCCGCAGACGAATACCCACCGCCTCCAGCGGCCTGTCACGCTCGGCCCAGTCCTCATCCAGGGCCCGGACCTCCTGCAAGAGGCGATCCTGCACCTGCTCTGCTTCCTCGAGGCCGGTCAGATCCAGATCCACCCGCTCCCAGCGAAGCGGGGCCAGCCGCCACTGCTCCATCGATTCGACACGGCCACCCTCAATGGTCAACAACCAGGGCCCGCGGGCGCCATGCTCGCCCGGGTCCATGCCCGTGAGAGAACCGAGATAGCCGGAGGGGTTGGGCGCGGTTAGCGAGTCCGGCTTGTGGATATGCCCCAGCAGCCAGCCATCCAGGCCGGCATCGGCCAGCTCCGCCGAGCGCACCGGTGCATGGCGGCTGCCACTCTGGTCCCGGTCACAGTGCAGCAGGCCCAGGTTCACCCCCGGCCCGCGCTCAAAGCGCTGCCCCTCAAGCGGACTAAAACGCACCACCTCACGGGGAAAGGACCAGCCCCAGAGCGTCAGCCGCTCGCCACTGGCCTCGATGGCGGCCGACTGCCATTGCCCATCGCGGCCCAGGAGCTCGAAGGCGGGAATCTGATCCGCCAGGCGCGGCAGCACCTTCACATCATGGTTGCCCACCACCCCCAGCACGTGGATCCCGGCCTCGGTCAGCCGGGCAACGCCACGCGCCAGCTCACCGTACCCTTCGAAGAAGTCCTCGGGCTTCTCGATCACATCCCCGGCCAACACCACGGCATCGACCGTGGCCTCAATGGCGGCCTCCACCGTCCGCTGCCAGGCCCCGGCCGGTCCCAGGGCATCACCGTGTTCTGCCAACGGCGCAGGCAGGCGCGACGGCCGCCGCCCCAGATGCATATCCCCCACCGCCAGCAATCGAAGACTCATGCCAAACTCCCTGTCACTCACACGCAGGCCAGAACGACAGCCAGGCGCCGCATGGAAAAATGCGGCCTCCCGGCAATTCGGGCCTCAGTGTAATCAGTCCACCCCATTGAAGCGAACGGGCCATGCAGCAACCGTGCATGGCGCCGTTCGGCGGCGTGGCATTCTAGGAAGCAGTTTAAACGCTGTCAGCGACAGGGATTGTCGTAGATCAGTAAAAAAGCCCGAGACCTCAGGCGCCGGGGCCACACTCCATGCATTGATCGACAATGGCCTGGCCAATGTGGAGCTTGGCGTTGAGGTCCCGCAATGCGGTTCTCAGACCCTCTTCGATTACCGGATGGTAATACGGCATCGCCAGCATCTCGCTGACGGTCATCTCCTTCTGGGCACACCAGGCCAGCAGATGGCCGATATGCTCGGCGGCCGGACCAAACATCTCCGCCCCCAGGAAACGCCCCGTCCCCTGCTCGCCATAGACCCGGATCAGGCCCCGATTGACGCCCATCACACGACTGCGCCCCTGGTTGTCGAAATTCAAAGAGCCCACCTCGAAACAACTCCGGCAGCGCTCATCCACCTGCTGGATGGTCAGACCCGCCGTGGCAATCTGCGGCGAGGTAAACACCACCGCCAGCGGCGTACGGCGATCACCCCGGACCACGTCCGGAAAGTGGGCGGCATTGCGACCGGCAATCCGCCCTTCATCCGAGGCCTCATGCAGGAGGGGCCGATCATTGTTGGCGTCCCCGGCAATGAAGATCGGGCTGTTGCCGCATTGCATGGTCAGATTGTCATGGGCAGGCATGCCTCGTTCATCCAGTTTCAGGCCGGTGTTCTCGAGACCCAGGCCGGATACATTGGGACGGCGCCCGGTCGTGGCCAGAAGATAATCAAAGTGCTCGGTGAGCAGCTCGCCCTGCTCGTCCCGGAACTGGATCACCACCGAATTGCCCTCGCGGGACACGGACTCCACCCTGGCATCCGGGTCCAGGGGAAATTCCTCGTTGAATGTCTCCAGGGCAATCTTGCGAATCTCCGGATCCTGAATCGGCCCCACACCACCACCAACACCAAACATCCGCACTCGCGCACCCAGGCGGGACAGGGCCTGGCCCAGCTCCAGGCCGATCACGCCGGGGCCGAAGACGGCCACCGAATCCGGGATGGAATCCCACTCGAACACATCGTCATTGACGATCAGGCGATCCCCTGCCCCTTCCAGCAAACCGGGCACATTGGGCGAGGAGCCAGTCGCAATGACGACTCTCTGAGCCTGGACCCGAGTGTGGTCGCCCACCACCAGGGTGTTGGCGTCCTCGAACTGGGCGTAACCCT